>CAZUEC010000008.1:0-15398 GCA_964618865.1 uncultured Roseibacillus sp.
AGAAATTCTCTCTCGGCGATAAACGAACGAACTTTTGGAAAACGGTCTAAGTGCTCTCGGCGCTCGTGGTAGAGCGCTGGTCAGGGGTGAAGGAGGGGGTTTTCAGATTGGTTTGTTTTCAAAGAGACTCAGGAAAATCAAGAGTTGGCGTGGAGGAGGGTGTGTGTGCTAGTTTCTTTGAAAGGAAGATGGATGCAGATCTGGTCAGGGAGTTAGGCTTACTAGGAGGGGTGCTAGGCTCGGGAGACAATTTGCGTTTGGTGGTCAAAGATCGCGAACATCGTTATCTATACGTTAATCTGGGTTGGTTAGAATCGGTAGGATTGGAAGTGGATGCAGAGGTGTTAGGAAAGACGGTCTTTGATATCTTTCCTGTTTGGCGAGCAAACCGTTATCACCAGGAGGAAGTAAGGGTGATGGAAGGCGGGGAGACAATTGACACTTGTGAAGAGTTGAAGATTGTTGAAGGAGGAAGACAACAGCTTTGGCGAAGCTTAAAAGCTCCTCGATATGATGAGGAAAAAAAAATTTGTGGGATGGTTATTGTCGGTATGTTGATCGATCCAGAAATGTTGCGAGCTCGATTGCCGGACAATCGTCCTTCGGCAGTAGAGTGGATGGAACAGCATGCTTGTGAGCCGAACACGATCGAGAATCTTGGACGAGAGATGAATTGTTCACGTCGTAGTCTTGAGCGTTTTTTTCAAGAGAATACGGGGATGTCACCAGCACGCTACCGGCTACAATGCCGGATGGTGCGAGCAAAGGAGCTTTTAAAAATGTCACGTAAGTCAGTCGCGCAAATTGCGAGTGAATGCGGCTTTGCAGATCAAAGCCATCTCACCAAAGCCTTTAAGGTCGAAGTTGGTTTTACTCCAGGAGCTTGGAGGAAAAGAGAGCGCGAGTGAATTCAAAATCAAACACATACTGGTCACTGAAACTCAGTGTGCTTTTTTTGTTTTTTTGATCTGATTGTGAAACCTTCACATGGTTCCGATTTTGCTCAAAATTTTCTCCGGCCTGAGAGTCGAAATTTCAGATGAGTCGTATCAGATCAGATTCTTGTTTCTTGAAATGAGGGAGCTCAAAGAACAGGTAGGTTCTTTTAAGCAGGTTCTAAGAATTTTTCGCGCTCGGTTTGTTCGCTCGATTTTACAATGTTGTCGACGCTGGTTTCGGCGAGGAGTTCGTCACGATATTTTGCGATGATGGCTTCCACCGGCCAAGAGGAGGCTTCGCCGAAGGCGCAGATGGTGCGTCCATCGATTTGGTAGGCGATGGACTCGAGAGTGTCGATGTCTTCGGGGCGTGCTTTGCCGGAGGCGATGCGGTCGGAGACTTTTTTCATCCAGCCATTTCCTTCGCGACAGGGAGTGCATTGTCCGCAGCTTTCGTGAGCGTAGAAGTGATTGATGTTGTTGAGAACCCAAGAGATTTTACGAGAATCATCCATTACGATCACACCGCCAGAGCCGGCCATGGAGCCGCAGGCGGCGAGGGTGTCGAAGTCCATGGGAATGTCCCAGAAAGTCAGTTCTTTTTCGTCGTCGCCTTTGCCGATCGTGAAGGTCTCATCACAACGTAGAATCTTAGATGAAGAACCACCAGGAATGACCGCTTTGAATTCGCGTCCTTCTTTGGGGCCGCCGCACATCTCGTAGAGCAATTCACGCATCGTGATCTTTCCAACCTGGACTTCAAAGTAACCAGGTTTCTTAACATCGCCGGACACACAAAGGATGCGTGTGCCGGTATTACGAGCAACCCCGAGTTTGGCGTATTCTTCTCCGCCCATCTCCATGATGTGCTTCACATGGCAGAGAGATTCCACGTTGTTCACGATGGTGGGGCAAAGGTAGAGGCCCATCGCGGCGGGGAAGTAGGGAGGTTTGATGCGTGGATAGGGGCGCTTGCCTTCGAGTGATTCGATGAGGCCGGTTTCTTCGCCGCAGATGTAGGCTCCGGCACCACGGTGAACGTAGATTTCGAGGTCGAAGTCGGTTCCGAAAATTCCTTTGCCAAGGAAGCCTTTTTCTTTGGCTTTGCGGAGCGCTTTTTCGACGATTTTTGCGGCTTCTGGAAATTCTTCGCGCAGGTAAATGTAGGCCACATGAGCTCCCACTGCGTAGCAAGAGATGATCATGCCTTCGATGAGCTGGTGGGGATCTTGGTGGACGATGTAGCGGTCCTTAAAGGTTCCGGGTTCGGATTCGTCACCATTGCAGATGAGGTAAACTGGTTTGGTGTTGTTAGGAGGAATGAAGCCCCACTTCACTCCGGTGGGGAAGCCTGCTCCGCCTCGTCCGCGTAGGCCGGATGCTTTGACTTCGTCGATCACAGCCTTGGGTTCCATCTGGAGCGCCTTCTTGGCTTGCTCATAATAGCCTTCCTTGAGGGCACGCTTTAGGGATGGGTCCCAGTCTTCGCGGTCAATGTTGCGGAAGATGAGGCGATGCTCCTGTTTGAGAGGTTCTTTGCCAGCTTGATAGGTGATGGACATAGTAACAGTGGGATTGGTTAAGCTTGATACTGGGAAAGGAGTTCCTTCGCTTTTTCGGGGTCGATGGCTTCGTGGAAGTCGTCGTTGACGAGGCACACGGGTCCGGTGCCACAAGAGGCGAGGCATTCGGCAAATTCGACGGAGTAATTTCCGCAGGGGGAGACGGAGATGGGTTCGGAGTGAGGGTCCGCTTTACTGCGGTCGATACCGGTGGCTTGGCAGAGTTTTTCCATAAGTTCATAAGAGCCGGCCATGGCACAAGAAAGGGTGCGACAGACGCGAATATGGAATTTACCGGGAGCCGACTGGCGAAGACCGGGGTAGAAGGTGACTACTTCGACGACTTTGATGGGTTCGATTCCTAATTGGTCCGCAACCCAATCGATGGCGGGTGCTGAGATGTAACCGAAGCGATGCTGAACGAGGTGAAGCAAGGGCAGCACTGCAGAGCGCTTTTGGTCATCAGGATAGTGACTGATGGCCTCGCTGGCTTGCTTGTTCAATTCGTCATCAGCAGCGAAAGGCGGGAAGTTTTTAGTTCCTGGGGTTTCCGGTGAGGAGATGTTGTTTTCGAGAATGCTCTGGGACATGGCAGTGTTCGTTTTTTAGCCGTAAAAAAGAGGGACCATTGAAAAGGGATTTATCTATCACATTCGCCCATCACGAAGTCCAAGGACCCGAGAATGGCGGGAATATCGGAAACCATGTGGCCGGGGAGTAGTTCGTCGAGGAGGGAAAGATTGATGAAGGACGGGCTCCGAATTTTAAGACGATAGGGAACTCCTCCTCCTTTGGAGCAGATATAAAAGCCCAGTTCGCCTTTCGGATTTTCGGCTCCGAAGTAGACTTCGCCTTCTGGGGCATCGAGGCCTTGAGTGGAGACGATAAAGTGGTGGATTAGTTCTTCCATACTCATCAGGACACGGTCCTTTTGAGGGAGGATTCCTTTGGGGTCGATGAGGTTGATGGGGCCGTCGGGAATGGTGTCGAGAACCTGACGGATGATGCGGATGGATTGTCTCATTTCTTCCATACGCACTTGGTAGCGAGCATAACAGTCTCCTTCTTCTGTGATGGGGACGTCAAAGTCGTAGTTCTCATAGCCAAGATAGGGGCTGTCTTTGCGCAAGTCGCGAGGAACACCGGAACCACGAAGATTGGGGCCGGTGATGCCGTATGCAATGGCGTCTTCTTTGGTGATGACTCCTACGTCGGCCATGCGATTCATGAAGATGCTGTTCTTATCGAGAAGTTTGGAGACTTCATCGATGGTTTTTTCGAAGTCGTTTAGGTTTTCGAGTAATTGCTTTTCGAAGCCTTCAGGCATGTCGCGCAGTTGTCCACCCACTCGGGTATAAGAAGTGGTGAAGCGGGCGCCGGTAAGTTGCTCACAAAGATTGTAGATTTTTTCGCGCTCGGTGAAGGTGTAGAGGAAAACAGTCATGGCGCCGACGTCCATGGCGCAGACGCCTACTCCCAAGAGATGTGCCGAAATACGGGCCAACTCACAACAGAGGACGCGAAGAGCCTGTCCTCGAGGAGGGAGTTGCCAGTCCATGAGTTTTTCTACGGCACAGGCGTAGGCGACGTTGTTGGCGAGGGGGGCCAGGTAGTCCAATCGGTCGGTGTAGGGCACGAACTGATTGTAGTGCATGTTTTCGGCGATTTTCTCGTCGCCACGATGCAAGAAGCCGACATCGGGGTCGGCTTTGGTGACGATTTCACCATCAAGTTCTAGAATAAGTCTAAGAACCCCGTGGGTTGCGGGATGGGATGGGCCCATATTCAGAACCATCTTTTCGCCGAGGAGGTCTGAAGTCTCGGCTTGATAATCCTCGACTGCAGTGGCCGCTCGGGCTGCTGCATCGGGGGCCTCGTAGGTGGTGGTTGCAGGGTCGCTCATGCCTATCTTAACAGGGCAAATAAGGCCGCAAGACTGCGGACCTCGCAAGGACTTTGTGAAATTTTTCACAAAGTCGGCTGTCATGGCTAAATAGTTGACATTTGATGAGGACTATTTTCTGAGGTTCTTGCTAAATTTCTGCGTTTTTTTTGTTCCTTTTGCACAAGGTCGCTGGAGGCCCATTCCCAAATCGATGAGAGGGGGGTGCTATTTATAAATGAGACGAGATTTGGGAAACTGGGCCTGCCATCCGAACCAGAACGATTGGTGGGAGGGGTAGCGGGCGAGAGTCTCGTCTGTGCCGTTCTTTTTGAGGTGGCCTTCGGTGAGGGTCCACTGGGAGCCTTTGGCATCGACGAGTCCGGTTTTATTATCCCATGTTTTGAAGGTTTGTCCTTTGGTCTCGTAGACTCGGCTTTCGCCTTTGGAGGTGGTGATGATCACGACATTGTCGTTTGCGACCTTGAGGGGATAGATGCGATTCTTTTTGAGATATTCAGTATCGACTGCAACAGCAGAACCTAGAGTGTCAGTTCGTAGGGCGACAACTTCGCGTTTGTTAGGAAGGCGTTTGTCGAGTTTGGGGACATTGAACATGACCTCATCGGTAGAGAAGTAGCTGTTGTAGGCCACTCCTTCGCCGTAGTCGCGACTGTGACCGGTTTTCAGAGAGAGCACCGTTGTTTGAGGGTGACGTTTTTTCCATTCGCCCCAGGTGGTGGTCACTACGCTGCGGCGTTTGAGCTTGATTCCTTTTCCGACGAGAGGTCCGACTACGGGTTCTCCATGTAAGGTGCTCCAGAGAGATGTGGTCTCACGATCATACATGACTTTATTCGAGCGGTAGAGGAAGCCGCTTGTTCCAAGAGTATGGTTTGTTCCTTTTAAGCGTGATTCATACAGAACCACGGTGCCACAGAGGGTTCAGTAAACACCTGCGAGTGGAACTCCTTGGATGGTGTCGGTGAACATTTCGTGCCAAGCGAGGATGCGTTTGGGGTAGGCTCGGGCTTCGCCGTTGATTTCTATCCCGAAGACGACATCGTCGTTGCCGAGGTAATTCGCTTTCGCGGCGGAGAGCATTTTTGGCGATCGGAGAGGGGGGATTCCATCTTTGAGAACTCCTCCCCAAACAATTTCATCGAGACGAATGGTTGCCTTTCGATCGTTGGCAAAGTAGTCGGCAAAGCGAGGATCGATTTTCTTATAGAGATCTGATTTGAATTGCGGGTAACTCGGATCTTGTTCGTATTTCTGGCTCCATAGCCAAGTTTGCCAAGCTTTCCATTCGATAGGGAAGTCGTTCTTTTGGTTTTCGCTCATGAAGGCGAAGAGTTGGCTGGGGAGGGTGCGAGAGCCACTGAGTCGGCCGGCTTCTAAAATCATGGGAACTTGTGCGATGCTCCAGCGTTTACGCAGGGTGTCCTGAACTTCGGCATTCCACGAAAGGCTCCCATCGACAAGGCTGAGATAAATATCCCCAGTTGTTCGTTTCGAAGAAGCCGGAGAGGGAGCGCAGCTCGAGGCCAGCATGACGCTAAGTAGGAAGAGGGTATGCGAGGCTTTCATTCTAAAGAGTGACGTTTGAACAGAGTGAAAAATTCCTTCGGAAAAGCGGAATAGAGAATTCTTGGCATTCTTTGTGATGATGAAGGACGTAAAGGTGGTTTTTCTTTTTTTCGTTGTTCTTTGTCGGTTTTTCTTTTTTAGGGTTGTAACTAATTTAATTTAAAGTGGTTGTGTTTTTTTGTTTCAGAGTTTGCGATGTGAAATTCAGCGTGCGAGACGTGGTTGGTGGCTGGCTTGAGTCTATGGTTTGTTGGGAGTGATGTTTTGTTCTCTGGAGTGGATTTTTCTTCAAATGAAGTCGTGATCGCACCCGAATTGAGAGTCAGGTCGTGTCGTGCTCGCAGGCTGCGATAAAAACAACACGCAGAAGGATGGACTTTTGCAGAAAATCAGGGCAGACAGCTCGCCTAATTCAACCATGAGCGCTCTCGAAAACCTTCGCAACGTCGCCATTATTGCCCACGTTGACCACGGCAAAACCACTTTGGTCGACGAACTTCTCAAGGCTGGCGGAGCCGTTGAGGCCCACCAACAACTCGCCGAACGAGCCATGGACTCCATGGATTTGGAGCGTGAGAAGGGGATTACGATTAAGGCCAAGAACACGGCAGTGAACTGGCGTGACTACACCGTGAACATTGTCGACACCCCTGGACACGCCGACTTCGGTGGCGAGGTGGAGCGTGTGATGCGTATGGTGGATGGTGTTTTGGTTGTGGTAGATGCCTATGAAGGGCCGCAAGCGCAAACTCGTTTCGTGCTGCGCAAGGCTCTGGAGGCAGGTCTTCTTCCAATTGTCGTGATTAACAAGATTGACCGCGAAGCTGCGGATCCCGCTGGAGTGGAAGATAAGGTGTTAGAACTTTTGATGGAGTTGGGAGCCAATGAAGAGCAGTTCGAGAGTCCCGTGGTTTACGGTTCCGCTAAGAATGGCTTCTTTGTGCGCAATTTGGATGATCCTCGTGATTCGGTGGAGCCACTTCTTGAAGTGATTGCGGAGCGAGTTCCGCATCCTACTGCTGATCCTGATGGTGATTTCCAGATGCTGGTGAGTAATATTGATTGGGATGATTATGTGGGCCGAGTGGCACTAGGAAAAATCCAAGCCGGTGTCGTTCGTAAAGGTGACAGCGTTTTTCGAGTGCAAAAAGACGGCAAGCGGGTGCGAGCGAAAGTGACCAAGATTTTTGAATATACTAAGCTTGGTAATGTGGAGACCGAGATTGGCGAAGCGGGTAACATCGTAGGGATTGCGGGATTTGAGGATGTTGATATTGGAGAAACTCTCGTCGCGAATGAGAACGTAGAAGCGCTTCCTTTTGTCGCGATTGATCCTCCTACCGTTCAGATGCAATTTGCAGTCAACGATGGTCCTTTCGCAGGATTGGATGGTAAGAAGGTCACCTCGCGTGCCATTTGGGATCGTCTCCTACGTGAGATTAAAACTAACATCTCGATTGAAGTTTCTGAATCCGATCAAGGTGGTGTCTTCAATGTCTCTGCACGTGGCGCGATGCAAATCTCGGTTCTCGTAGAGACCATGCGTCGAGAAGGTTTTGAAGTTCTGGTTTCTCGTCCAACCGTCATTTTGAAAGAAATCGACGGCAAGATGATGGAGCCTTACGAGACTCTCTATTTGGAGCTTCCAGAAGGAACTCAAGGCGGAGTGATTCAAGCTCTTGCGAATCGTAAAGGGACCGTTGAAGTGATGGAGCCGCGTGGGACGATGAGTTACATTGAAGTCGCTATTCCGACCCGAGGATTGATTGGCTTCGAATTCGAGCTCATGAACCTTACGAGTGGTCATGGCGTGATGTCTCACCTCTTTAAAGAATACCGTCCTGAAATTGGACGCATTCGCACTCGCCAAAATGGAACGCTCGTTTCTATGGCTCAAGGGAAGGCGATGTCCTACTCCTTGGAAGCTCTCGAGACGCGCGGAATTCTCTTTGTTGAGCCCGCTGAAGAAATTTACGAAGGTATGATTGTAGGGCAGAACTCACGTGATGGTGATTTGCCTGTGAATCCAGTGAAGGCCAAGAACCTCACCAACCACCGTTCTGCTGGTAAGGATAATTTCTCAGGATTGAAGCCTGCTACCAAGATGAGTCTGGAGCGTGCGATTGAGTATATTGAGAACGATGAGTTCGTAGAAGCGACTCCTAACTTCATTCGTCTGCGTAAGCGTATCCTCGACCCAAATGTGCGTAAGCGCATGGAGAAGGCCGAGAAAGAGGCTTAAGAAAGACAGGGGCGAAATTCTATTCGCCCCAAGTTTTGGGCAAAATCATACCGCCTCGTAAAATGAGAAGCGAAAGAGTCCTGCCTACTTCGCCTTCTGAAGGCCCCAGTCTTTGTTTGGTTCGGAACCAAGCTCAAGTTCAAGAGTTCCGCCTTTGATGAAGTCTTGGTGCGAAACTTGGAAGGAGCTCCAGTCTTTCCCATTGAGTTGGGCGGATTGAATGTAGCAATTCTCAGGGCTTTGATTCTTGGTCGTAATCACAAATTCACCACCCTTATGATACTCTGGGTTTAGCTTGATGGTGATCTTATCGAAGACTGGTGCGGTGAGATCGTAGGCTGGATTCTGTGCTGCGCCGCCGGTCATGTCGAAGAGCCCCATCGCCATCAAGGCGCTGAGCGCTCCCATTTGGCCTTGGTCTTCGTCGCCGTTGTAACCTCCATCGGGAGTGATGTCGGAGAAGGTCTTGGAGTGGACTTCGCGCACCCAATATTGCGAGAGCCAAGGCTTTTCGATGTGCGAGAAGACATGAGCCATTCCAGTTGCGGGTTGGTTTTCGTAGTCGACCCAAGAGCTTGCGTGATTGCCATGGTCGGCGATGAAGCGCACGGGCGCTGCTTTCTCAAAGTTACTATTCAGCTTCTCAGCCATCGCATCGGTACTGCCAAAGAGTTCCGCCAGTCCAGTGAGGTCGTGCGGGATGTAGAAGGTGTAAATCGCAGAGGCCGATTCGACGAAGCCAGGAGAGGTGAAGCCTTGGTCGTTGATAGGGGAGAAGGGTTCATTCCAAGTTCCATCTTGATTCTTTGGGCGAATCCACTTGGTTTCAGAGTCCCAGAGGTTCTTGTAGTTGTCGGCGCGTGTTTCTAGTAGTTCCGCTTCTTCTTTGCGATCGAGGGATTTAGCGAATTGAGCGAGGCACCAGTCTTGGTAAGAATACTCGAGGGTTTGGGCTGCTCCTTGTCGGTGATTTCCTTTTGACTTGGGAATGTCGAGCGGGATGTAACCACGGTTAATATAGTAGCTCATGCCTCCGCCGTTTGAGTATTTTTGAGTTTCGTAGCCCGCGTGATCACGGATGCCGCCGGGGAAGGCGTTGCGCATGAGGCCATCGAGGGCTTTGTCCTTATCCCAATTGCGGATCCCCTTGTGGTAGGCTGCCGAGAAGAACGAAGAAGCAGGGTCTCCGATCATGACGAAAGTGTAATTTCCACCGGAAGGACCGCGAGGGATCATGCCCCCGTTTTCATAGATATTGATCATGGTCTCTGCGAAGTCGTCCATCAATTCAGGCCAAGCCATGGGCCAAAGCACGTTAAGCGACCATTGAGCACCCCAGAGGGCATCAAAGTTATAGTGCGCGCGTTTGCCTTGTTTGACCAAAGTCTTTGGGCCGGTGTTGTCGGCGTATTTACCGTCCACGTCACTGACGATGCGGCGACCGAGATGGGCGTGCCAGAGGTCGGTGTAGAATTTTGTTTTTTGGGCATCCGTGCCGCCTTCCACTTGGATGCGACCTAACCAACTATTCCAATCATCGTAAGAATCGGTAATGGTCTGGTCGAAGTCCCAATGCGGGAGCTCCGCTTTCATATTCTGAACCGCTCCTTCGATTCCAGTGTAGGAGAGCGCCACTTTCATTAAGAGCGGGTCGGCGAGTTGGCCGCAATCAACGATCACTTTGCCGTCTTTCCAATCTCCAATCTGCTCGATGGGCTGATTGAATTCGGCTACAAAGTAGACTTGGAAAGGCTTCTTGCGTCGTCCGGTTGGTCCCATCGTGAAGGTGCCATGGAGAGCTTTGCTATCCTCAGTTAGAGAGGCTTCGTGCGCGATCATATCATGCTCCATGAGCCTGCGCCCAATATCGAGAATCACACGCGCCGAGCGGTCGGAGGGATAAGTGTAACGGTGAAAGCCGGTCCGAGTGGTCGAGGTCAACTCAGCGGTGATATTGTGATCTTGTAGCACCACCTTATGATACCCCGCCTTAATGATCTCATCGTCGTGTGAGAACTTAGAGCCATAGTTTGCAATGTCGGTTTTCTCCGTGATGGGCATTACGGGAAGGCCGGCAATTTGCCAGCCGTGGATGTGGCTAAAGCATTCGATCTTTTCGTCGTAATAACGGTAGCCCGATTTCCAAGTTTTGTCCGGTTGGGTGTCTGGGCTCAGATTCACCATCCCGAAGGGACGGCAAGCAGAGCTGAAGTAAAAAAAGCGTGGATCGACAGTATCGATTTCAGGTTTGACCCAATCGACTGGTTTCAGTTCGGCGAGAAGAGAGTTTCCTGAGAGGGCGGTGAAGAAGAGCGCAGTAGCGAGCGTGAATCGTTTCATGAGGTCAAAAAAATTAAGAGAGTTGGTCAATGGCATAGGCGTAAGCCCCGATGGCGACCGCTTCGCTGGTGCCGAGGCGGGAAATCCCCACTCCGGTGCGAGGAAGAGGATCGTAGAGGAGGGTTTCGGAAGTGCTTGGAATCGTGATTTCCCGAGTTTCGCCACGTAAGAATTCAGCGAGACTCTTTTCCTCTTCGAGATTGAAGGTCTTTTGCACGAGGCGAGGGAAATCTTCTCCCGCAGGTGAGCGGTAAGAGCCGTTCATTTCAGCAAGCAAGGAAGGCATGAACAAAGGCGCAGCCCCAGAAAGACCACCGCCGATAACCACCAGGCCATCGGTGAGAGTGACGAGTTGAGAGAGCGCGTCGCCGACGTTCTCACCTAATTTACGGTAAGCATAGTGGGCCGCTTTGGAATCACCTTCGATTTTACCATCAGCGATTTCGCCAATTTCCTTAGGGCTGGGAGAGTCCTCGAACGCAAGACCAGCCTGTTCGCAGTAGCTGCGTTGCACCGCACGGATGCAGGCACCTTCTTCCGCATTGGTTGAAGGGTCGAGTTTGTTGCGCATTAGCCAGACCTCCGCTCCTGAGACGTTGTCACCGCGTAAGAGCTTGTGATCGATCACGATACCGCCACCGAAACCTGTTCCCAAGGTCACGCCGCAGAGATTGCGGTATTGCTTGGGGCTTCCAGATTGAGCAAGACGTTTGTTGATTTCGGGCAGAAGTCCCGCCATCGATTCACCGTAGACAAAGAGATCGCCATCATTGTTCAGGAAGGCAGGGATTTTGAAGTGTCGTTCAAGAAAAGCCGCCAAGGGAACCCCGCCACGAAAACAAGGTAGGTTTGGCAGATCGCCTACAATCCCGCGGCGATAGTCGCAAGGTCCTGGGAAGGCAAAGCTGATAGCGGAAGGGGCGATCGAGAGTTCCTTACGAACTCGTTCGAATCCTTCCACTAGAGTCTGCAAGCACGCCTCCAGAGCGTGAGTGTTAGAAGGAAGGGCAAAGGGCTCAATGACGAGCTTGCCCCCCTGCATCGCCGAGAATTTGAAGCTGGTGCCACCGGCATCCAACGTCATCACGGCCCTGTTGTCAGCGGCAGGTGTCGAACTCATTGTGCGGCTTTTTGCTGAAGAAGTTCTTCTGCGGTAGGTTCTTTTCGTTTCGAGCCAATGAAGCCGAAGTAGAGAAGATAGAGGTAACCAATCAAGACGATAATGAGCGAGGGCTTAATTCCAATTGCGTCGCTGAGGCCACCTTGGATAAGTGGTAAAATAGCCCCTCCCACAATCATCATTACAAGTAATGAACTCCCTTGTGCGGTGTCCTTACCTAGGCCTCGGATGGAGAGAGTGAAGATGTTGGACCACATGATGGAATTGAAGAGACCGATTCCAATGATGGACCACAGTGCGAATGAGCCTGTAGTGAACATTGCTAAGAGAGTAAGAAGAGCGGCCACTCCAGCAAAGATTCCGACCAATCGTCCTGGCATCGAACGGCCAAGGGCAAAGAAGACAAAGCTGAGCGCCACCATTATGAGGTAAGGCCAGATATCAATAAAGGCGAGGTGCTCACCACTGACATTAATCTTTTCGCTAAAGGATGCGTTGACGTAGATGACAACGAAAGAGACCGCTGCTGCAGCGATCATAAGAGGGAACTTGCGGCTAGCTACGATTTCGCTCAGAGAAATAGCTCCCATCAAGCGGCCAATCATTGCTCCCCCCCAGTAGAAGGCGAGATACTTCGTGGCTTGCTCTTCGGTTAATCCGAGCACGTCCTTTGCTCCGAGGTAGTTGATCAGAATACTACCAACCGTGACTTCGCAACCGACGTAGAAGAAAATGGCCCACCAACCCCAGACAAAGTGCTTGTGACGGAAGACTTTGATTCCAGCCTCCACACGTCCTTCCGCTTTAAAGGCAGGTAATTTGATGAATTTAATCGCGATGGCTAGTCCGAAGAGAATGACAGCGAGTCCCACATAAGGGACTTTGACCGCTTCCACTCCTTGTTCGGCATCGATTGTGTTTTTAGAAAAGAGGAAAAGTCCGCCAATTAAAGCGGTGATAACGTAGCCAAGAGAGTTAAGCCCTTGGGAAAGGTTAAGTCGGGATGGCGCAGAGGACTCAGGTCCCAGAATCGAAACATAGGGATTCGCCGCGATTTGAATGACCGTGATGCCGCTGCCAAGAATGAAGAGCGCGCCGAGGAAGAGTGGGTAGTAATGAGCTTCGGCAGCAGGGTAGAATAAGGCGCACCCAATACCGGCAATGCAGAGTCCAAGAATGAGCCCGTTCTTATAACCAATCTTATTGATGGGGTCTCCCTTTGAAGCCGAGATCAGGAAGTAAACGAGCGAGATAATGAAGTAGGCGCCAAAGAAGGCAAACTGGACCAGATTTGCTTGCAGTTGGGTGAGGTCGAAGTCTTCTTTAAACTTAGGAATCAGCAGATCGTTCATGCAGCTGATGAAGCCCCACATGAAGAAAAGGGAGGTGACGATAGTGAAGGCGAATTTGTTGCCGCTGGGCTCCGAGTCTTTGGTCATAGGAATGGATTTTTAGGACGAGCGTTTTAATTTTCGCCCTCGCAATCGCTAACACAAAGCTTTCGCCACGGGCAGGGAAAATTTCTTCGGATTTTGGTGATTGATAGATTTTGCTAGGGATCTGCAGAAGAACGAGTTTCGCCACATCGGAGAGTCCTTGATCAGATAGTGGACGGGGTGAAGCGGCTTGAATTTATGTCAATTTACTGATTGTCAGAGGATTGCGATTTCGAGTGAATCTGTCTTCGTGAGTAAGTGATCTTACTGATATTTTGATTTTTCTACCTAAATGAGTAGGAAAGAGCAAATTGACGATGCTTTAGGGTTTCTAAATAAGGCAAGAGGTCACCCTAAATGCTGATAGTCATTTCGGCAGGGTCATCTGGAAAACGGTCTAAGCCGGCGTTCAGTCTTGATTTTGAGAGCGTTCCTAGAAGGTCTGTGCGAGCGATGGAAATCAAATGTTAGCGAAATCGTGAGTAAAACGGCAGGAAGAACAGCGGCCGATAAATACTACGAGAGCAATTTCTCTCGAATGGCATCGGTCACTAGTTTTGGGTTCGCTTTTCCTTTACTAGCTTTCATGACTTGACCGGTGATGAAGTTGATTAGCTTTTCGTTGCCGCCCTTGATTTCTTCTACTTGCTTTGGATTGTTGATGATCGCTTCGTCGATCAAAGCGTCGATAGCAGAGTTATCGGCAGGTTCGAACCCCATTTCTTTCGCGAGGGCAGCAGGGTCGGATTCCGGCTTGTCCCAGAGAGCAGAGAAGAGGTCTTTTGCTTGATTGTTAGAGATGGTGCCAGCCTCCACTAAGGTAAGCACTCCTGCGGTTGTTTCTGCTTTGATGGGGGATTCGGAGATATCAGTGTAGTTTTCTTTGAGAAGAGCGAGGAGGTTGTTGATAACCCAGTTGGCCGCTTTTTTGGCCGGAGCTTGGGTGTTGGTTGCGACGGCTTCGAAGTAATTGGAAAGAGGGCGTTCGGAGGTGAGTACGGAGGCGTCGTAAGTGGTTAGTTTATAATCTGAGATAAAGCGATCTGCTTTGTCGTGAGGAAGTTCAGGAACTTGTGGACGAACTTTTTCTAACAGAGGTTCTGTTTTGATGGGGAGAAGATCAGGGCAGGGGAAGTAGCGGTAATCGTGAGCGTCTTCTTTGGAGCGCATCATTTGGGACTCACCCAAGTCGTCATCCCAACGCCAAGTCGATTGTTCTTGGCCGATCCCTTTATCAAGGTCGGCGGATTGGCGGGCAATTTCGTAGTGGATGGCACGACGAACTGCTGAGATGGAGTTTAGGTTTTTAAGTTCGATGCGTTCACCCAGAGGGTCGTCTTTATGCTTGCGGATGGAGATGTTGACGTCGCAACGAAGTTGACCTTTTTCCATATCGGCGTCGGAAATGTCTCCATAAATGAGAATTTGTTGTAGCGTTTTGATGTAGGCGAACGTTTCTTCTGCGGAATCTAAATCGGGTTCAGAAACGATTTCCATCAAAGGGGTCCCGGCACGATTAAAGTCGATGAGGGAGTTGTTGGCGAGATGGGTTGATTTGGCTACGTCTTCTTCGAGGTGAATGCGGTTTAATTTTACGACTTTACCTGGGTTCGCGATTTTTTTCTGATGATCTTTGGGGTAATTGTGATCGTAAAGGGGCACCCCACCTTCGAGACAGAGAGGAAAGTCCATTTGGGTGGTCTGATAATTTTTTGGCATATCAGGGTAGAAGTAATTCTTTCGATCCCACTTCGAGATGGGTGGCGAACTACAACCAAGAAGGAGGCCTGCAAGTAGGGTTTTCTCGATGGCACGTTGATTGAGAACGGGAAGCGCCCCCGGAAGACCGAGGCAGGTTGGACAAGTATTGGTATTGGGCTCATCGCCAAAGGAGGTCGGACAGGCACAGAACATCTTAGAGTCCGTTTTGACCTGACAGTGGACTTCGAGTCCGATGGTGGGAATATACTTCATCGCGCGCTGTTGTTTGACCTCAAATTGGGTTGGAAAGCACGAAGTTTTTTCGCGTGAAGAGAGATTAGAAAAGGCCTGAAATTGTTGTCTATAAAACGGAATTGGTTCGAAATCGTCTGTGCAGGAGGTTTTTTCTCGGACAGATAATGAAGAGCGGGCCTGACCCCGAAAAGATGGATGGGATGAAGTGACGTGCCCGAAGGGTAAGCAAAGCGCATGAAGTGAAGATAAACAGAGTTCGTAAGAGCTACCGGACGAAGTATCATGGAGGGGCTAGGAGAGCCCATTGAAGTGGTCCCCTTTGTGTTGCCAGT
>CAZUEC010000009.1:0-15294 GCA_964618865.1 uncultured Roseibacillus sp.
CAATATGGCACTGAACATACCGTTTCACCGCGTCAATTGGGTCAACACCATTTTCCTCCTCACTCTCAGTCTTATGGCTGTTATTGGGGCGCCAATCTATCTCATTGTCAATGGGGGCACGGATTGGATTACCGCAGGTCTCTTTCTCTTCTATTTAGTTGCGACGGGTTTGAGCATTACGTTGGGCTATCATCGCCTTTTCTCGCACCTTTCATTTAAGGCGAAGTGGCCGGTTCGTCTTTTTACTCTGGTTTTCGGTTCCTGCGCTTTTGAGAATTCTGCTCTCCACTGGTGTTCTGATCACCGACGCCATCACAAGCATGTCGATGATGATGATGATCCCTACAACATCCACAATGGATTCCTCTGGGCGCACATGGGTTGGATTTTGTTCAAAGTGAATCCTGAGCCTCCACTTGATAATGTGGCAGACTTACGGAAGGACAAGTTGGTGATGTGGCAAGCTAAGTATGATAAGGCCATTGCAGGAGTGGTGGGCCTTTTGCTTCCGACTGTGATTGGGTTTTTCACTGGCGGCTGGATGGGTGCTCTTGGAGGTCTTCTTTTGGTGGGTGCGCTTCGGGTTTTCTTGGTTCAGCAAAGCACCTTCTTTATTAATAGTTTGTGCCACTGTGTTGGAAAGCGTCCTTACTCGAGTCGTTGTAGTGCGCGAGATAGTTTTATTATGTCTCTTTTCACTTATGGGGAAGGGTATCACAACTACCACCACGAGTTTCAGCATGATTATCGCAATGGGGTGAAGAGCTGGAATTACGATCCTACAAAGTGGACGATTTGGTTGTTGGAAAGGGTGGGTCTTGTGTCGAATTTACGTCGGGTTTCTCAGACAAGAATCTTGCTCGCTGAAATGGCTGAGGCTCGTCGGCATACGGAGAATCGTCTCGCTACTTTGGAGGCTTCGGGCGCTAAGATTTGTGAGACGACACTTAAGACTGTGAAGGAGATGCAGGAGAAGCTTACGACTGCTTACCATGAGTTGGAAGCGCAAGCTGCTCAGAGAGTTGAAGCTTCTCGAGAGTCGATTGTCCGCTGGCGGAGTGAGACTCAGGACCTTTTGGAGCGTCTCTCTCAGTTACGCCCTTTACCGGTCTGAATCAGCTTATGACAAAATAGTCTCGTTAGGGAGTAGGCCCAAGAGTTTTCTCTTGGGTTTTTCTCTTGTTATTGAGGCTGATTCTGTCATTTCTTGGCGGCGGCCCCTACCCAGAAAGTTCATAAGAATCATGGTTTGAGGGGTTCGGCACTGATATTATGAAAATGTATGTGGGGAATATCCCCTTTTCGGTCACGGATAGCGAATTGAAAGAACTTTTCGGAGAATTTGGTGAAGTCACAGATGTTCACATCCCTGAAGATCGTGAGTCTGGACGCCCCCGTGGTTTTGCTTTTGTGACCATGGATTCAAAAGATGCGATGGTAAACGCCATTAAAGATCTCGATGGAGCTGAGTTTGGAGGTCGTAACCTTCGGGTCAATGAAGCTAAGCCTCGTGAAGATCGCGGTGGTGGTGGTGGTGGCCGCGGAGGGAACCGTGGTGGCGGAGGCGGCGGAGGCCGTGATCGCTGGTAAAGAATTGAGCGCTAAGTTTAGCGCTTTTTTAAATTGCCGCGCTTTCGGCTAATTGAAAGAGAACCGCCTTTTGGGCGTGAAGTCTATTTTCGGCTTGTTGGAAGATGACCTCGGCGTGTTGTTCGAGGACGTCTTCCGTAATTTCTTTTTCTCGGTATGCTGGTAGGCAATGAAGAACGATGTGTTCGTCGTTGGCTCCACTGAGGAGCTGACGATTTACTTGATAAGGGCCGAAAAGGGTTTCTTTGTCGATTTGTCCTTCCTGCCCCCATAGAAAGCCAAACGTCGGTATTAATAGCATGCGCGCCTGCGACAGCGGCCTCGACATCGGTGGAGGCGTTGACGTTTGGTGCGTTTAGTTTTTTAAGGAATTCGGTGGGCGGTAGGTGTTCTGCGGGGCCAGCGACTGTGAGTTCGAAGCCAAGATGTTTGGCAGCCCACATCCATGAGATGCTCATGTTGGAATACCCGTCTCCGACGAAGGCAATTTTCTTGCCTTCCCAAGTGCCGAGTCGCTCACGGATGGTGAGTAGGTCAGCTAAGATTTGGCAGGGGTGTTCGTCATCGGTGAGGGCGTTGATGGTTGGGATCGTTCCGTATTTGGCGAATTGAACAACATCATCTTGAGCGAAGGTTCGGATGATCGCTCCATGAACCATACGACCTAGTACGCGGGCGGTATCTTTGATGGGTTCGCCTCGTCCGAGTTGGATATCGTTTTTGGAGAGAAACATGGGGGAGCCTCCTAATTCGCGAATGCCTACTTCGAAAGAAACTCGGGTGCGGGTAGAGGCTTTGGTGAAAATGAGAGCCCAGGTTTGTCCTGCAAGTGGTTGGAACTCGTGGTTACCACGGCGGGTCTTCATGTTGACTGCTTGGTCGATCAGTTTGGTGAGTTCTTGCGGTAAGAGTTCTTCGATGGACAAGAGATGTTTCATTTATAGGAAAAGAGGAAACGAGGAGGCTGGCAGAAGTGAGGAGAAGAAGCAAGATTTAGCGACAAAGGGCTTTTCGTGCCAAATTGGGTCGGAGAGGATGAGGAGTGATTACTCGTTTTGCTCCTTCGCCTACTGGCAGGCTTCATTTAGGCCATGCTTTTTCGGCTTGGCTGGCTTGGGAACGGGCGCAGGAGGTTGGGGGTGAGTTTTTGCTGCGATTTGAGGATATTGATCACACGAGAGTGAGGGAGGAGTATTATTTTGGTATTGAGGAGGATCTTCGTTGGTTAGGGATTGCTTGGAAGGGGGAGCCTTGGCGCCAGTTAGAACGTTTGGAAGCATACGCGATGGCTTTGGATTGTTTGCGAGACTTGAAGTTGCTCTATCCTTGTTTTTGTACTCGAAAAGAGCTGTCTCAAGCTGCTCCTCAGGAAGGGGCTGGCTTTAGTCTTTATCCAGGAAGCTGTCGTGACTTATCTGAAGAAGAAAGAGCGAAACGTTTGCGATTGGGGGAGGTGTATTGTTGGCGGTTAGATATGGAGAAGGCTGCTGCTCGGGTTGGGGAAGGAGTTTTTTTGGATGAACGCTTTGGAGAGGTTCGAGTGCGGCCGTCTATTCTAGGAGATCCGGTTGTGGCACGAAAGGATATTGCGACTTCTTATCATTTGGCTGTGGTGGTGGATGATGCTGCCCAGGGTGTGACTGAGGTGGTGCGAGGGGAAGATTTATTAGAGAGTACGCATGTACACCGTATTCTTCAGCAATTGTTAGGTTTTCCTGCGCCGAAGTATTTTCATCATTCTTTGGTGGTTGATGAGGAAGGAAGGCGACTTGCTAAGCGTCACGATGCGTTGGCAATTGCGACTTTACGAGAGAGTGGGTGGAGTGCAAAAGAGGTGATCACTCGGGCGAATGCGAAGTTTTGAATTTCTTCTGTTTTATGAAGGAGGACTAGTTAGAGAATCTAGCTCTCAAGCCATGCACTGCTAAGGTGGCTACTTTGCGGGCTTTCGATAGTTTGTAGCGTTTCTCAAAAACTTGGAATTTATCATCTTCCATTTTCTCTAATAATCTTTGATAGAGAGAGCGCATGATTTCGGCTGCCATGAGGGCTTGACGGTCTTGGCGGGGAAGGAGTTCGAGTGCTTCTGCGAAAAGGAGGCTAGCGCGCTGGCTTTGGTAGCGCATCATTTTGATGAATCGCTGGTCGTAGGTGCGATTGGCGAGGTCTTGCTCGGTTAGTTCAAATTTTTCGAGGTCTTGAAGGGGAAGATAGACTCGATTGCCGTTGTCGAGGTCTTCGCCAACATCACGCAAGATGTTGGTGAGTTGGAGAGCATGTCCTAATTTGATGGCGTAGGCAGGGGAGTCGGAATGGGTGGAGCCGAATAGGGGTAGGCAGACTAGGCCGACGGTAGAGGCTACTCGGTGGGTGTAATTTTGAAGTTCTTCCCAAGTTTGGAAGCGCTGTGGAGCCAAGTCCATGCGACATCCTTCAATGAGGTCGAGGAAGTAATTGTTGGGAAGTTGGTGTTTGTTACGTAGATTTAGGACCGCTGATTCGAGGGAGGTTGGCTCTTGAATCTCTTCTTTGAAGAGTTGTTCCCAACGTTTTAGGCCTTTGGTTTTGACTTCGAGGCTGTGGTCGGGATCGTCTGCGATGTCGTCGATACTGCGACAAAAGGCGTAAAAGACGGTGACGTCTTCCCGGTTTTCTTTGGGAAGACTAAGAAGGGCGAAGGCGAGGTTGGACTTTGCTTTGCGGGTGATTTCTTGGGCTTCGGACAAAAGAAATAAAGGATGGGTTCGAGTTTGATTGAGAACAAGTTAAGATAACTAGCGGATAAATCCAAAGTTTTCAAAGGGCCAAAGTGCAAATAGACCGGGGCCGACTAAGAGGTATTCGTCGATTTCGCCCCAATAGCGAGAGTCGGAAGAGTTGTCTGAATTATCTCCCATGGCGAAGTAACGGTCAGGTTTGATTTTGTGAGTTTCTTCTGGGGTGCGCAAGTAGCGGCCATTTCCTTTTGTTCCGGGGTTGAAGTAGCCTTGGTGCCCGTTTTTCTTGGCGGCTACTTTTTTGAATCCTGGTTCGACGGCAAGTTTGCCATTATGCCAAAGGTGAGGGGCATCTAGGCGGAGTTCGTCACCGGGGATGCCGGCTAAGCGTTTGATGTAGTGAGAGCCTGCTTCTTGGTCGCGATTTCGGTATTCGGACTGAATGTTTTCGATGCCTCGTGTTTCGAAGACGAAGACTTCGCCGCGTTTTGGGGTGCGGAAGTGATAGGAAAATTTATCGACTAGAACAAGGTCTCCAGTATCGACATAGCCTTGGACAATGATGTCGCCTTTTTTTACCGAATAATCAGCGGGTCTTCCGGTGGGGCGGCCGAGAGAGTCCATGATTCCCATTTTTTCGCCAAGACCAAGACCGATTAAGACTGCGGTTTGGGAGCCACTGACGGTGGCTGCTTTTGCGTTGTCGATATAGATATCGGTTTTGGTAAAAAACCATAGCCAGCGCCTTTCGGTGATGGCGGTGATGCGGCCACTGAAGGGGGCGACTGCTTTGAGGTAGGTGCGGCCTTCGGTTACTTTGTCCCACCCTTGCACTATGAGGTTTGGTTTTTGCCAGTCTGGTGCGCTTTCTTGATGGCCGATGATTCCATTCAGGGTGGGTTGCATGGAACCAGTTGGGATGCGGAAGGGTTGGACATAGTAGGCGCGAATGCCAAGTGCGACGGCGATGGCGACAAATAAGACTTCGAGGTTGTCTCCTATTGCTTCGGGAGGACGGTAGGATTTGAGGGAGTGTTCACAGGTTCCTTGCAGTTGTTTGCAGGCTTCTTTGACGTTGTCTTTGTCACGCTTGCGAATCACGTCCTTGAGGTCGTTGATGCGGGATTGGATTTCTTCGATTCGGTCTTGCTCAAGTAGGTCTCGCTTGTAGTTGAGAAATTTTTGTCCGCCTTTGAGAGTGCCTAAGGCTTCTTTTTTCCACTTTGGTTTCCAGAATGCATCTAGCAAGAGGTGAGGAATTTGAGAGACTTCAATCACGCCTCTAGTTGAGCGTGATAGGTGCGAGGAGCAAGGATTTTATTCGGCTGCCTTTTTAGTTATTGAAAGTGTGGTTTTTGAACTGGGAGCCTTCTTTTTGCTTAAATTTCAATCGCCATAGCTTCCGGGCAGGACGGAGGCGCAGTTGGTGAAGCTGGCATTTCCGGTGATGGTGACGTTTTCGGCAAAGTGGACGCTGCCTTCAATAGCAATGCTTTGAGCTTTGATGAGGGAGGGGACGGGGCCTAGGTTTTCGAGGGAGTCGACGAGTTTGTATTCACTGGAAAGGTGTACGACGGGAGGTTTGCCTTGGCGTTGGGCGACGAGTCCGACGCTGCCGTCGGGTCTTTTTTCGTAGGCGTCGCTGCGGAGGGCAAATAGGTCGGCAGTGGTTTTAACGGGGGCGAACCGTGAGCGGGGGACTTCGATTGCGAGGGCGCCGCCGAAGCATTCGATGGCGGCTCCCATGGCGGTTTCGAGTTGCCAGACTGGAGTGGATTCTTTGTTGCGAGGGTCGGCAGTTTTGGCGTTTTGGATGACAGGGAGAGGGAGGACTCCGTCGGCAGCGGTGAGTGCTTCTTTGAGGGCGGTTAAGTTGAGCCAGAGGTTGTTGGTGTTGAAAAATTGATGGCGGGAGGTGTCTTGAAAAGAAGGGAGATCTTTTTCGGGGCATTGGGCGACTTCGCGGAGAACGAGACGGTGATCGCTTTTTCGGATGGCTAAGTGTCCTCCTTTTTTATCGGCTTCGGTGCGTCGTGTGACTTCCATTGCGAAGGGGGCTTGGCTTGCTGCGAACCAGTTCAGAAGGCCGGGGTCGAGGGTGGCTCCGAGGTTGTCACTGTTAGAGACGAAGGCGTATTGAATTCCGTCGGCGAGGAGGCGGTCGAGCCATCCACTGCCTACTAAGGCGGGATATAAGTCGCCATGACCGGGAGGACACCATTCGTGTTCGGAGTCGGTGGGCCAGGAGACTGGGGTCATTGTTTTGGCGTCAATTTTAGGAGCTTTGTTTTGAAGCATTTCTAGTTCTTCGTCTGCGAGGGGTCCGTCTTTGAGCGAGGCGAGGGTGTCTTCGCTGGTGGAGAAGGAGTTCATGAGGAGAAAGCGCACTTGTGCTCCGGTTTCTGAGCGAAGGGTGGTGATTTGTTCGACAATGAGGTCGAGGAAGGTTTCTCCGTTTTTGACTTCGAGGAGGCTTTTCGCTTTCTGTAGCCCCATTCCTGTTCCGAGTCCTCCATTGAGTTTGAGGACGACAGTTTGTGCGAGGAGTTGGGGGTTCCAGTCTTGGAGTCCATTTGTGATTTCTAGGGAGTGGGGGATGTCGGTGGCGGGTTCGATTGTTTTTTCTTCGATGAGGCCTTTTTCTCCTGTTTGTAAGAGGTTGTATCCACGTTCGAAAGCTCCGATGGCAGCCTCTCCTAAACCGGCTGTTTCCATTTTTTCGCGAAAAAGAGTGAAGTCGCTCATGACTATTCGGCTTAGCAGGAGATAGAGTTTGTTCAAGTCTGGAGGATGAGGATGAGGGGGAAGACGCTTTCGTGAGAACGTTTTCGTGAGAATGGGTGAAATTGGCGTTTGCTAATTGGTCTTCAAAAACAAAGACTGCGTCTCATGCCCGACGAAGAAAAGATGCCCAAAAAGGCAGCCCGTAAACGAGTTGTCAAAAAAGGGGTGCGTGGTTCTCGAGCGCCTCGAAAGAAGGTGGTTGCGAAAGAGGAGGAAGATGTGGTGGAAGCTGAAATGGAGTCCGAAGCTGCAGTAGTTGAGTCTGAAGCCCCAGAAGTCCTAGAAGCCCCAGAAGAGGGGACTGTGACTGAAGAGAGTGAGAGTTCGACGGAAGCGGTCACTGAAATTAAAGTGGTTGAAGAGTCTTCTCCGGAAGTGAAAAGAGGGAAATCTAAGAGGGGAAACCCTAAGAAAAAAGAGGCTGATGCGACTTCTGAGGAAGAGCGGTTAGCTGAGGAGCAGGATGATCTTGCTAGCCGAAAAAATAGGCGAGGTCGCAATCATCGTGGTGGTTCTCGTGATCGGGAGGAAGGTGGTCAGAAGCGTCCTCTGATTGATAAGAATGAGGCGGCTCTTAAGGCTTGGGAGATTTATCAGGGTGAGCTGGAAGAGGAAGGGGTTTCCCTTGTTGATTCTCAGCGTGCTCGAGGTCTTGCTCGGCGTTGTCTAGATTTGGCGACTGTTTTCTGTGAAGAAAGAGATCGTTATTTGGAACGTTAGGGCCAAGCTGCTATTGAGCTTCGTCGAGGGGCTCTTCAGTGGTTTCGGTTTCCTCATTTGATTGGGCCTCTTCGGAGGTCGTTTGTTCTTCTTTGGTTTCTTGAGGAGAAGGGGGGGATTGCTCTGGCTCAGTAGGAGCTAGGGTTTGTTCGTTATCTGCTTCTGCTTCCGAAAGGGCGTATTTTTCTGGGTCGAGGAGTTGTTGGACTTCTTCTTGAATGCTTTCGACATCGGTGAGAGCAATCTGAGGGTCTTTCACGATGAAGATGTCACCGGTTTTGCGATTTTCGTATATTCTTAGAAGGCCGGTGGGAAGTTGTTGGGTGTCGGTTTCCCGGATAATTTTTTTTCTTTCCAGCATGGCGGCGAGGACGAAGCGTGCGTTCTCGGTATGTTCTTCGTCTTCTTCGATTAGTTTGACGAAGAGTGTTTCTGGGTCTTGAGGTGTGACTTCGGTTTTTTCTTCTTTGATGGGGGCTTTGTAGTTTGAGCGCCAAAAGGAAAACGGTTCGTTTGCTTCTTCTCGATCTTCCCAGCCTTGCAAGGAGTAATCTTGCCGCAGGTAGCCTGAGGATTCAGGATCGGGAAAGATGGCTGCGATGAAGGGTTGCTCTTCTTGAAATGCTTCGCCGGTGAGATGGCAAGTGTGGGAGCGAGATTTGATGGAGTAGTTTTCGACCATGAGTGACAGGCTGGTGATTGTGATAGTCTCTACTGAGGCGCGTCTGCAATCCAAGAGTATTTCGGGTTGCTCAATTACTGCAGCGGCGGCGAAATGAGGGTAAAAGTGAGCTGCCTTTAAAGCGGCGTTGAATGAGGAAGAGGGCGATAAAGAAGAAGATTCCGTTTGTAGCCCAAGCTGCGGGCGCGGGGGGGATTTGGCCAGAATCGCCTAGGGCGAGAAAGACTTCGGAGGAAAAGAGCATGAGAGCTGAGAGAGCGATGGCGACTGTTACAGAGCCTCCTTTGCTACGACGTGCGAAGCTGATTCCGAGGGGAGCTGCCAGTAAGACGGTTACGAGGCAGAGCCATGGTTGGGCCCAGCGGTATTGGAGCTGAGTTTTGAAGGCGTGGGCGAGGAAGGTGTAGCGGTCGGGGTTGGTGTGAAGCCAGTCTTGGATTTGGGGAATTCCTTGATAGCGAGCTTCCAGTCCAACTTGAATCAGTTGAGAGGGGGTTTCTATCCAATCGGAGTAGACGAGGGGGTTGGGTAAGTCTTTGTCGAATTCTGGTGTGGGTTCGGTTTGTACTTGGAGGCGGGTGGCATCCCAAAAGCTCCAGTCGCCTGTTTCTCGATCCCAAATGACGCGAGGAGATTTGAGTCGTTCGCGCAGGGTGCCGTCGGGGTTTCGGGTGCTAATTTGAACGTCCACTAGAGGGCTCTTTCCGCTTAGGTCATAGGGAAAGCCTCCAATGAACCAAAGGCGTTTCTCGCTGGGGGTGTGGTGAATGACGTTGGTGGCTTGGGAGGTGGTCCCTTTGCTGGCGGATTTCAGGAGTGCTTCGCGGTAGCCACTAGCCCAAGGAGCAAGGTGGTAGTTGAGAAAGAGGGAGACCAGAGAAAGGAGGCAACCAAGGGTGATCAAGGGTATCAGAAGTCGGAAGATTCCTCTTCCGGTCTGAGTGAAGGCGATGATTTCGCGAGAGGCTGAAAGCTGGCCTAAGGAGTATAGGAGACTGAGTAAAATGGTGAAGGGGAGGAGTAATACAACAGTTTGAGAGAGCATCACCGCGTAGTATGTGGGGAGGAATTTACGAGGTTCTTTGGCGCTGGAAAGCTCCGATATGGAATCTTGAAAGTCCAAGAGAAGGAATAAGAGGATGAAGCCTGTGGTGGTGATCAAAAAAACGGTGAGCGTTTTGCGAAAAAGGTAACGATCTAGAACGGAAGCGAAAGCATACCAGAGGGCGCCGAGGGCAGGGATGAGACACAGTCCCTTCACTGCCCAAGGGCGTAAATAATGCAGTTCGTCGTTGGCTTGTGGAAAGCCAACGAGATAGTTACGGACGGCCTCTTCCTCGAAGGGCGCGAGATAGAATCCAGCTGCCAAGCCGAGGACGAGAAAAATGATGAAAGGGAGAAGTCGCACCTAGAACGAGCTGTAGTCCAAAAGAGAATGACTTCTTTGAAAAGCAAGAAGTGGTGTGAGGGTGGGGAGAAGAGGGTGAATATAGGTTTTTTTGTTGTAAAATCAGGGGTTGGGAGCTTTTGAGGAGAGTTGTTGTTTTTTTTGGGACATGCGGATGAGCAATGCTCGTTTTAGAAGGAGAGGTTGTTCTTGGCTATGCTAAGGTTCCCTCGGTAACTCCTAATTTAGAAAGGGCGGGAAGGGTGTTTAGAAGTTGATTGGAAGATTGTTCGCCTCGAAGGAAGCTCTGGTATTCTTGCAGAAGTTCTTCGGTTTCTTCTTTATTCTGATCCAGCAATTCAATTCGGTAGTGAGCGAGTCCAGTGCGACGAAGTTTGTAGTAAAAACTGGCTCCGGTTTGAGCGCGACCGTTGAATAATGTGTTTCGACAGCCGACATCAGCGGTGAGACGGTGAAGTTGACCCACGCGGTCACGGAGGTGGACGGTGTGTTTTTCACAAGGGCGTCCACAATCTTTATAGTTGGTGCCACTACTCATAAAGGTGCAAAAGACACAGTGCTCCATGTGGAAAAGGGGCATGTGTTGGTGGAGGGTGAGTTCGAGCCACTCGGGAGGAGTTTGTTCTAACAGGTCAAGGACTTGCTCGATATTCAGATCGTAGGATATGGTGAGGCGGTCGAGTTGGCCTTCTTCTTTAAGGATTTGAGCGGTAATGGGGTTGGCGACATTGAGAGAGAAGTCCCCGATTTTGATGAGGTCGGAATGCTCTCGGTAGTAGTCAAGGGCAGCGAGATTACGCAGAAGGACGCCATCGGGTTTCATGCTGGCGATGTGTTTCAGGTAACCGGTTTCGCCTGCTTTAATGATGCGAGGGGTGGCGAGGATGATTTTTGAATTCGAGGGATGGGCCAAGGCGACGGCATCTTTGTAACGACGTGGATCTTCGAAATCACAGGAGATGGTTTCGATTTGACTACTGAGTGCAGCTTCGAGTTGAGGGAGGGTGCGGCAAAGAACAGTGAGTTGGGGGTTGGGGTTTTTTGGCGTATCCTGAGTTAGGGTTGGGAGTAAGGGCTGATATGGGTTTTTCGAGTTTTCTTGGACTTTGTTTGAGCAAGGTGAGGTGAGGGAGTTTTGTTCTTCTAGGAGGGTGACCAACTCGCGGCGAAGTTGATTGAGTTGTGAGAGGGGGAGGTGGCATTGTCCGGTGAGGTTGTTCTCGAGGCTCATCAGTTCGAAGGAAGAGGTGCCGAGACGGCCTAATTGAGCGGTTAGGGTTTCGGTGGTGAGTCCTTGATTACGAGCTTCTTCCAGAGGTGACGGAGATTGGACGTGGTGATCTCCTGAGGTGATGGTGAGAGGAGTGCCTGGTTTTCCTGAAACGAGGAGGTGAAGGCCGGTTTTTTTCTCGGTTAGCTTGGTCTTTTGCCAGAATTTACGGAGGTTGCGTTCGAGGGCTGGGTCTGCGGTTTTGTAAAGTGTGATTCCTGGCCGAATGCGGTCCCAGTTGATTCCGCTAAGCTCATGGTGAAAGATGATGCGATCGTCTTGGATGCGGAAAATGGAAGCTCCTTGTTCGAGGTCGCGGTTTTCTCCAGCATCAAAGACGACGCCGTCTCCTGCTTTGAGTTCAGGGGTTTGTTCGTGAGGAGGAGGGTCTAGACGAATCCATCCGTTTTGGGCTTCAGTGATGGTGCCAAGAAAGGGTCCACGTTTTTTTCCAAAGCGACCATGGGTGAGATAAGGATGATTGGTTCCTCCTAACCACCCGTTTGTTAGACCACGGGAAAAGGTCATCTCTAAAGAATATTTGTCTTCTTTGGTGATTGGTTGATTTGTTTTTTTGGTTTCGTTCTGTGCGGCATCAAGTGCTTTGCGGTAAACTTGAGTGACGGCGGTAACGTATTCGGGAGATTTGAGGCGGCCTTCGATTTTGAAGGATTTCACACCTGCATTTACTAGGTCGGGGATAAGGTCGACAGCGGCGAGATCTTGGGGAGAGAGAAGGTAGCGATGTTCTCCCATTTCCTTTTTTTCGCCATCCACAATGAGTTCGTAGGGCATGCGGCAAGCTTGGGCGCATTCTCCACGGTTAGCTGAGCGTTGACCAAGTGATTCGGAGGTTAGGCATTGGCCAGAATAGGCGACGCAGAGCGCGCCATGAACAAAAACCTCTAAGGGGGTGTGTTCGCTTTTTCCGAAGCGTTCAATTTCTTGAACAGAGAGTTCGCGTGCGAGGACTGCTCGTTTGAGGGGGAGGATTCCTTCCACAAAGCGCAGGCCGTCGGGCGAGGTGATGGTCATTTGGGTGGAGGCGTGAATTTCGACTGTGGGAGCGAGTTTGGCGGCCATTTTTGCCAATCCCAGATCTTGAATAATGAAGGCGTCGACTCCGCAATCTTGTGCGAGGGAGAGTTGTTTTGCCGCTGCTTCTAGTTCCCCGGTGAAGATCAGGGTGTTCATGGTTAGAAAGCCTTGAACTCCATGCTTATGTAGGAAGGCCATTAATTCGGGGAGGTCTTCGTGAGTGAAATTATCAGCCCGCAGACGGGCATTGAAGGCGGGGAGGCCGAAGTAGATTGCATCCGCACCTGCGGCGATGGCTGCACGGGCGCAGTCCCAGTTGCCAGCAGGAGAAAGAAGTTCAGGTGTGTGGTCGCTTTGCAAGGCAGCGAACTTAAACTTGTTCGTGGAGAGAGGGAAGGCTGGGCTTTCAAGTGGGGCTCGAAAAAGCAGTTTGATGGGAAAAATGTCAAAGACTTGAAACTTTGTGCGTCTTTTCGGGTTATTATGAGATGGTGGACGAATTATCTGAAGATTGGACCATTTATGAGGCTGCCCATTTATTGAATCGGGCTGGCTTTGGGGGCAGTCCTACGGAGGTGAAGGAGTTTCATGAACGGGGTCGAAAGGGGGCCGTGACGTGGCTTTTGGATGCAGAGGAGAGTGAGCCACCAGCTCCGCCGGTTTGGCTTGATACGATTGAAAAGGATTTAGAGGAGTTTCGTATCAAGAGAAAGGAGTTTGATGGGCTTGGTGATCAAGAACAGGCTAAAAAGAGGAGCGAATTGCAAATGCAACAGCAAAAGGATCGCCGTCAACAAGGGTTGGATTTGTTGGGATGGTGGGTGAATCGGATGCGTAATACGGATGCTCCTTTACAGGAAAAGATGACTCTTTTTTGGCACGATCACTTTCCGAGTAGCGCTCAAAAAGTGCGCCAACCGTTGTGGATGTATCGTCAGAATGAGTTGTTTCGTGAAGAGGCTCTGGGGAATTTTGGACGACTTACCAAGCAGGTTGCTCTTGATCCGGCGATGATGGTTTATCTTGATTCCGCTAATTCGAATAAGAAAAAACCCAACGAAAATTTTGCACGTGAGTTGTTAGAGTTATTCACTTTGGGGGAGGGAAACTATACTGAGAATGATGTTAAAGAGGCTGCGCGAGCTTTTACTGGTTATCGTTTGAATCGTCGGAATGGAAAGGTTCACTTTCATGCACGTCAATGGGATGAGGGGGAAAAGTTTATTCTGGGAGAGCGTGGGAATTTTGATGCTAAAGGAGTGGTGAGATTAGTTTTGAAAAAGCCCGAATGTGGCCAATATCTTGCGAGTAAACTTTGGCATTTTTTTGGTTACGAGAATCCTGAAGATGACTTCGTTGAATGGTTAGGACGTGAATTTTATGAAGGTGGTTATGAGGTGAAGCCTTTTTTACGGAAAATTTTTCTGAGTAAAGAATTCTACTCTCCTCGTGCAATGCGCTCGCAAATCAAGAGTCCATTAGATTTTGTCGTGATGTTGAGTCGCCAGCTTGAATTGGGGCCTTTAGCTGATGGGTTAGTTTTAGGGGTCTTGACTCAGTTGGGGCAGGTTCCTTTTCTGCCACCTAATGTTGCTGGCTGGGATTGGGGTAAGGCATGGGTGAATACGAATACGTTACTGACTCGTTATCATTATGCTGGCCTTATCACGGGTGCTGGTGGCGATCCTGAGATGATTGCGGGTAAGCAGGTGAAAGGGGGAGCGCTCTTTAGGCGTTCCTTGCAACGTAAGTTGCCGAAGCCGGACTTTGAAGCCATTGCGCCTCGTGAAATAAGAGAGGATGTTTCGCAATTAGTGGATGAGCTCGCTTTTCGGCTTTTTCAAGCTCCTCTTTCGGAGAAGGATCGAGTGGCTTTTGAAAGCTATGCGAGTGCGAAAAAAGGGGTGGTTTTTACCAATACTGAGGTGGCAGAGTTGATGCATTTGATGATGTCCACCCCAACCTACCAATTAACGTAATACTTAGTAGAAAATAAAATGAGTGATTTTTTTAAAACCCGTCGTGATTTTTTACGCACTGGAATTTGGGGGGCTTCTGCGACTTGGACGATGCCTTTGTTTTTGGAGCGAACTTTCGGTGAGATTGATGCGAGTGCACGTGATTTGGCCGTGCAAGCGGTTAGTGGGAAAGAAGATGAAATTTTGGTTGTGCTTCAAATGGCAGGTGGAAACGATGGTCTCAATACGGTTGTTCCCTTCGCGGATGAAGCTTATCAAAAAGCTCGACCAACGCTTGCGAAAAAGAAGAAGGACTTAATACAGTTAGAAGAGGGCTTAGGTTTAAATAGTAATTTGAGAGGATTAGGGGGGCTCTATGATCAGGGGGAGTTGGCGGTGGTGCAAGGGGTGGGCTATCCCAATCCGAATCGGTCACATTTTGTATCTACTTCAGTGTGGGAGACCGCGGATCCTAGAAATCGTTCTAATACTGGGTGGTTAGGGCGTTATTTTGACAATCAGTGTGAAGGAAGTGATCCGATGGTGGGAGTCAGTTTGCGCAAAACTCAGCCTGAGTCTTTTGGAGCCGAGAAAAATTCCGGAATTAGCCTTTCTGCGCCGGAACTCTATCGCTGGATACATGGCGGTGATCAGGTCGAAGCGGCGGAACAAGTTTTTGCGGGTTTGAATGCTCCTGGGAAGGGTGAGATTTTAGATGCTGCGGGTGACTCGATTAAGGAAGTTGGTAAGCAAGGCGGTATTTTAGGTGAGGATAATGGGTCTTATTTGGAGAGGGTGGCATTGAGTGCGCAAGTGAGTTCCGATCAGGTTATTGAGCTAGCTCGTAAGCATCGGTCAAAAGCAAAGTATCCGGGAACTAAAATTGGAAAAAGTTTAGGGTTAGTGGGTCGTATGATCGCGGGTGGTATGCCGACTCGAGTTTACTACGTGAACCATGGTGGATTTGATACCCATCGACAACAGGAAGGGCGACATGATCAGCTGCTTTCTCAAATGGATGCGGCGCTTAAATCCTTTTTTGCTGATTTGAAGACGCAAGGAAATTATCAGCGGGTCACGGTCATGACTTTCTCGGAGTTTGGTCGTCGAGTGTCTCAGAATGCAAG
>CAZUEC010000010.1:0-15290 GCA_964618865.1 uncultured Roseibacillus sp.
GTATTGGAGGGGGGGTGTTCGATTTCGGATTCTTTGAGTTCGTGAACATCCTCGATGGAGAGCATGGGGACGAGGTGGTCAATTTGGGAAAAATGAGGCAGTGGGTTTCCGCCTACCCGCTTGGTGGGGGAATTGGGATCGTCTAGCTCGGGATGGGTTTCTTCTAAGCCTTTGAGTTCGTGAAAAAGAGTGTCGTAGGCGGCATCGGAAATCTCCGGTGTCGCTTCGTTGTAGTAGAGTCGGTTATGATGATTGAGCTGTTCGCGCAATTTTGTGATTCGTTCGCCAAGGGTCACGAGAGGTGTTTTGGCATAATGAGGGGAAGGGTGTAGAGGATTTTTTGGAAGGGTAGAAATTTGCAGGAAGCTCTGTCTATGGTATCTTGGGAGGTGGCACGGCGAGTAGTCGGCGCTTTTTTCTGAAAAACTCCCCGAATTTGCTGACAAGTTTTGGTTCCATAGGCGTTTTATAAAGCGTAAGCTCTTGGTAGAGCTTCAAGTTTCCCAAAATATGAAAGGCACAAGTAACAAAGCACAAAAACTCGTTTTTCCGCGACGCGGTTTCACCCTGTTGGAGATGATCGTGGTGATTGGTATTATTGCTCTCATTCTAGGTGCTGCTGCGGCGGTGATTGGAAGAGGGGGAGCTGGTGCTAGGATTCAAATGGCGGATACGATGGTCAATGGGGTGGGAACGAAGTTGGAGGAGTATCGTTTGCTCGGGGGAGTGTATCCTTCTCAAGCTCAAGGCCTACAGGCTTTGGTGACGAAGCCTACGATCGCTCCTGTTCCTAAGCGTTACACTTCGCTTTATGAGGAGGTCCCGAAGGATCCGTGGAGTCAGGATTTAAAGTATCAATTCCCCGGCAGTAAGGTGCCCAATAAGCCAGAAGTGGTTTCTGCGGGGCCTGATGGCCAGTTTGGAACCGATGATGATATCAGCAACCAGGATTAGGCGAGGTTCATCTCTTCAGCGGGGTTTCACGCTTTTGGAGGTGATGGTGGTGTTGGGGCTGATCGCCCTGCTCATCAGTTTTGTTTTCGTTGTTTACAAGCCGGATAGTCACTCTGAACAGATGCAGAGGGTTTCGGTAAAGTTGGAGGCTCTTTCGGCACGAGGTCATACGATGGCTCTCTTGCATCAACAGCCTTTTTGGCTTCGTTTCGAGCGGAATCGAGTGACTTTGCAAGGAGGCGAGATTTCTGAAGTGGATACTTCTTCTCCTGTTGATGAGTTTGCTTCGTCTTTTGGAGAAGATGGTTTGGAAGGGGTCGAGGAGCGGTCTCCGATTGTGGATTATGATTCTTTTGATTTTCCTGCGGGAATGGAGGTTTTGGTTCGGCGATGGGGAGCAGGTTCTACGGAGTGGTTTCACCAGAAGAAGCCGGAGGATCCGGTTATTTTTTGGAATTTTGCAGAAAATGGGCTTTGTGAGCCTTTGTCTTTGCGGCTCGAGATCGAGAGGAGTTGGGTTGAGTTGGAGATGGATCCTTTGACGGCGCGAATTGCAGACGAATCAAGTGAGATTTATGATTAATCGAAAGTCAGAGTCGGGTTTTGTTATGTTAGAGGTCCTCATTGCGGTGGCCCTCTTTGCGATTGTGGGGACTTCAATGGTGGTGGCGATTAGTGACGTTGCGGATCTGACCTTTAAGCTGCACCGCGAGCAGCAACTCTCTCGCATGCTTGATAGTGAACTGAGGCGTGTTTTGTCGTTACCGAATTTGGAGGAGGGAAAAGAAACCACTACTTTGGAGGAATTAGGAGTCGAAATTGAGACTCTTATAGAACCTATACAAGAAATGGAAAATCAAGACGGACAGGTTCTGGCGAATATGTTTCGGATTACGGTTTCCGCTTTTTGGAGTGCTGATGGGGAAGCACAAACTCAATCAACCCAAACTTGGCGATATGCGCGGCTCTACCGACAGTAGAAAAATCAGACGAGGCTATCTCCTCATCGAAGTGGTGCTGGCGATGGGGCTGGCGGCGGGCTTGTTGAGTGGTATCTTTGCGATCGCGACTGGTTCGATGAGTCTTGCGCAAAAGATTATTGATGAGGGGCGTTTGCGGTCTAAGCAGGAGGCTTTTCTTGGGTTTCTAGGCCGAAGTTTCGAGCAGCTTCCTGGCAATGCGATCATTGAGTTAGAAACTCGAGAGACTGCTCAGCGTTTTTTACCTCGTTTGGTGATTCAGAATGCTCCTTCTTCTTTTGCTTTCGAGGGGTTGCCGATCTCGGCGCAGGCGATTGTTTTGACTACGGTCCCGGTGCCAAGTGGGGGGGTGAATGTGGTGTTAGAATACTATCAAGAGCCTCTCTTGGACGATGAGGATCAAACTGCAGAAGAGCGACAGGAGCCAGCGGGTTCTTTGATTCTTTATCGAGATTTATGGCGCTTCGAATTGAGAGTGTTAGATTCTCGAACATTAGAGCTTATTAGTGACTGGGATATTAGAGGGCGTCTTCCATTGCAGGTGGAGCTTAATGCGGTGTTTGGTCCGGAGGAAGAAGAGGTGGTTCATTACTTCTGGATCCCTCCCAAAATTAGTCCAGTTACTTTAACTCAAGGCTTGCAGCAAGCGGGAGCGCAGAATGGAAATACCAATAACCAAGCTGGAGGACAAACTGCTACGCCAGCTCTTCCAGGGGGAGGGGGAGCTTCTCCGTAAGACTCCGTGAGGATATGTCATGAGATGATGAAAGGTTCTTATTTCAATAACGGCAATAGTCGATTGCGAGGCTCCACGATGGTGGCGGTCTTTTGGTTGATTTCCATTTTGGGGATTGCTGTTTTTTCGGTGATTACTTTGGTGAAATTTGAAAGTGATTTGGTTCTTTCTTCCGCGCAAGGAACTCGGGCGCGTCATCTTGCGGAAATGGGAATCGCAGTGGGTGCAAACCCAGCCGTTGAGAGAGATGATCCGCTTTTGCGTCAAGTTCTGGAGGGAGGAACAGAAGGTTTCAGTTGTGAAATTGAATCTGAAGCGGACAAGATTGATATTAATTTGCTTCTTCTGAATCAGGATCCCATTGCGGATGATAAGGGTTGGTTGCGGGAGCTCTTTTTTGAGTGGGGGATGGAGTTAGAGGATGCGCAGGCATTAGCGGATGCTTTAGTGGATTGGGTTGATGCGGGGGATACTGAAGAGATTAATGGGGCGGAAGCGCCCTATTACGAGAATTTGGGATTTCCTAACCGACCTTTTAATCGGCCTTTTTATGATTTGCAGGAAATGCGTTTTGTGCGGGGCTTTGCAGCTTTGGAGCAGGTGAATCCAAACTGGCGGGATTGGTTTACGATTTGGACTCAAACTGGTTTGGATGTGAATGAGGCGACTGCGGAGCGGTTGGCGCGAGTGCTTAATCTCACTGAGGAGCAGACTTCTATTATACCGGAAACGGTAAGAGGGATTGATGGCATTCTTGGGACGGAGGATGATCAACCTTTTCAATCGGTGGAAGATGCTGCTGGGCCGGCGGGGTTAGTTTTTATGACAGAAGAGGAGTTCGCTCAAAGTGGGCACCGAATCTCTGCAGGCAGTGAAACGACTCGCTTGGAGAGTACTGGATGGTCTGGAGATGTGAAAAGACGTGTCACATTGATAATTAGGAATCGCGAAGGAAACCCAACTCTGCTAGAACGTCGGGAGGAAATCGTAAGATAGTCAAGTAGCACCCTGCTTTAATCAATTTCGTGAGTCAAAAAGCTAAAAAAAATGAGCAAGTTCTCCTCTTTCCCGGGGCGGAAGGGTGGGAGGTATGGCAAGGGACTGAGGAGCTTACCTTGTTGAAAGAGAGTGGTGAACGGGAAGCGCTTTTGGTTGATGGGGTTCCAAAAGGAAATCTAACGATGGCATTCCCTGTGCGGGATGTATCGGCTGCGCCTTTTGTGGCGGCGACTGGAGATACGGATATGTTTGGCGACTTAGCCGATCTTCACTTGGAGCGAAGTGGGCTCCGAGTGGATGAGATGGCGGGTTCTTTGAGTGATTGTTTTACCCTGAGGGTTGAGGAAGAGGAGGCGGTGCTTTTGCCTGTTATTCTCGCTCCACCGATGGAGGGGGGATTGCCCAAACGGTCGCCGAAGGCTTTCGATGTTTCGGCTCGTTGTTTGCCGTTGCCGAATAGTGCAGTTGTTCTCTGGCGCGAGTTTGGACGTTGGGTTTTTGCGGTTTCCGACAGTATGGGGCAATGTGTTTACTTTCAGGCCTTGCCTGGTGCTCTTTTTGATCAACAGATGGCTCGGGAGGTTGCGCTGGGTAAAGTTCAATTAACGATGCAGGAGGTTCTCGCGGAACCGTTGGTGGAGTGTCAGGTTTGGACTTCGGAGGGGGAAATTGCTCCTTCTCAGGAAGCGATGCAGATCTTGGCTGATCTGTTGACTTTGCCTCTGCATCCACTTCCTAAGCCCGCTCCTCGTTTACCGGAAACTTTAAGTTCTCTTTTGCCAGCGGATATTCGTGCGGAACGCGTGGCGAGGCAAAAGGCGAAGCAGACTAAGTTGGCGATTGCTGCGGGAGTACTTCTTTACATAGGAGTTATTGGTTGGCTCACGTATCAGTTCTTTGATGCGAAGGAGAAGACGGCGTTGGCGGAAAGGCGAGCGGAGGCTTCCAATCCTGCTGCGGAGGAAGTGAGTCTTTTGCAGTCGAAGTGGAGTGAACTCCAACCGGTGGTTGAGAATGATGCTTGGCCTGTGGAACAGTATTTCAATGCGTATCTTGCTGCTCCTAAGGGCAAGGGGCTGAGTCTCAAAGTGGTGGAGGCTCATAACGAAATTCAGTTTCAAGCGAATCAGAAGCAAGAGCTTAAGCGTTTTATCACTCTGATTGGAGAAAGTGAAGAGGCGGAGCAGGCGATTCAATTTGGAGAGAATCTTCAAAAGAGCCAATTTTTCCGTGATGAGGCTTTTCAATGGCAAATTAAGAGTCCGACACAGACAAATACTGGGGCCTGGGGCTTTACTTATACAACAAACCTTTGATTCATCATGTCTGACCGCGAACGTAATCTCTTAATCTTGCTTGTGACGATGGCTTTCGTCGCAGTCAATTTTTTGGGTTATAAGCTGTGGTATGCCCCTAAAATGGCCGCGTTGTTGAGTACAAAAAATAGTGCTGAAACGAAAGCGGAGGCGAACGAGGGAATGGGCAATGTGCTTGGGATTCGCCAAAAAGATTTGGATTGGCTGGAGCGCTTTGAGCCAAAGCCTAGCTCTCTGGGTAAAATGAAGACTCGCATTCAGCAACTTGCGGAATCAGAAGCAGTGCGAGCGAGTTTGACCGTTGAGGGACGCCCGAAGTTCGGTTCCGATATTGTGGACCCCAATCTGAACTACCATCGTGCTCGTTATCAAATTACGGTGAATGGGCCGGAAGCTTCTATTTATCGTTGGATGGATCGTTTGCATAATCCTAATGAGTTTCGAGTGATTACTTACTTACGTATCAAGCCTCAACGTGATGATGCCACGCGCGCTGATTGCGAAATCTATCTCGATCAATGGTTTGTCCCTGAAGCTAGTTAATTATGAAAATTATCTCTTTAATCTTGTTAGCGAGTTGTTCGATTCTTTTCGGCCAGGCGGATAGTAAAAAACCGCTCTCAAAGTATCGTCAACTTTGGGAGAAGTCACTCGTGACGGTGCCACCAGATCCACCAGATCCAGATGGGGAAGATGAGGAAAGTGTTCTTGATGATTACGTGTTGGGGGGGTGGACTCAGACAACGCGGGGTTATGTGGTTGCTCTGATTAATACCAAAAACCCTAAGGATCGTCTGACGATTGCGCCAGGTTTACCGAACAAAGAAGGTTTCAAAGTAGTCGATACGAAACGAGATCCATCGGATTATAAATCGAGTCGAGTTTTGGTGCAGGCGGGAACTAAGAAAAAGTGGATTGGGTATGAAGATAAGTTTCTAACTATTCAACAACCTCCTGCCGCACAGAGGAGGAACACGAATCAGACCGCGAATCAGCAACGTCCGGGACAACAGAGAAACATTCGTCAACCCTCTACTCGTCAATCGACAACTCGACAGAATCAAACAAATAGCAGGCAACCTCCTATTCCAACGAATACAAATAGGAGTGCTAACGGTCGTAATACGAACACGAATTCTAACGCAACTAATCAACAGAACTCATCTTCTCGGCGCAGTCCTCGAGTGAGAAGGGTTCCGGTCCCACCTAGAAACTGATCAATCATGTCTTTTACTAAACTGTTTATTCTTAATTTAGCTGCCTGTTGCTGGCTGGCAGCTCAAGGTCCTCCTATTCCGGGAATACCGGGACTTCCTGGGGCTGAACCAGAGGGGCCGGTTCCGCCTCAGAATTTAACCCAGACTTTGGAGAAGGTTGATTTGAATGCGCCTTATCCGGGGGTCATAGAATTCCCAACCGCAACGGCACTCGATATTGCTGGGATCTATCGGAATGCTACTGGTAAACGTGTGATTGTTCCTACTGCGGTTAAGGATGTTCAGTTTTCGCTCATTCAGTCGGGAGGAATGACTAATCGCGAAGTGGCGGAGTTGATCGAAGCGTTTCTTTTAGTGGAAGGGTATCAATTGAACCCTTCGCAGCGAAATCCTGATATTGTTTTTCTACTTGGGAGTAATCAGGCAGGGGGCCCTGCGAGTGTCGTCACTCCGGTAAAAATTATCACTGATCCCGCCCAGTTGGCGTTGGAGAACGGGGTTGTCACTTATGTGATGAAGTTTCAATACCTGAAGCCTGATGAGGCGTTGCGAACTTTTACTTCGGTATATGGTCAGCTCCGTCCAGGGGGCACGATCACTGAGGTTCGTAGTGCTTCTTCTTTAGTGATTTCTGAGAAGGCGACTTTGATTCAAAGTTTGATTAAGCTGAAGGAGGAAATTGATGTTCCGACTGCCGAGCTTGCCCGTTCTTGGGTGGAAATTCTTTATGCAGATGTTCAGGAGTTGACTACACAGCTGAATGAAATCTTCAATGCGCAGACCACTCAGAACCAAGCTGCTGGAGTCAGACGTCAGCAGGGGAATGCTCCTGCTATCCCGGGATTGCCGAACAATGCGGCTGTAGGAGGAAGTGCGGCAGCTGAGGATAATCCGCCTACCATTATTGCTGATACTCGAACGAATCGTATTCTGTTGATGGGGCGTCCGGTCGATTTGGTGTTCATTAAGGAGTTGATTTCTCAGTGGGATCTTGAGTCTAGTAAGAGAAATTTTTTACGACGTAAGTTGAGATATCTGCCCGTTTTTGAATTTGTGCCGATTGCGCAAAGCGCTATCGCTAGCACGATGGGAGCAGATACGGAGGGAGGCGCTGCGACGACGGGCAATGCGACGACGGGAGCAAATAATCAGACTCTTGGTAATAACCAGAATAACAATCAGAATAACAATCAGAATAATAATGCGGCAGGCACTGGTGGCACTCGGTCCGCATCCTTGGATAATGCGGATGGTCCCACGCAACCAGAAAGTGTATTGGTTGGAAGTACTCTTTTGGTGAGTGATAACTTAACCAATAGCATCATTGTGAGGGGGCCGCCTCATCACATTGAATTGGTGGAAACTCTTTTAGACGAATTGGATGTTCGAAGCGAGCAGGTAGCCATCACGGCAGTCTTTGGTCGTTATTCGGTAATTGATGGTCTTTCTTTTGGGGTGAATCTTGGTCAGCTTCTTAATGGAAATGGAGTTGGTTTTGGGACTGGAAACGGTGGTGGTGGTGGAATTATTGACAACGCTACGATCACGGAGTTTACAAATTTAATTTCTCCAGGATCGGGGTTAGCGGCAGCAGGTGTTTTTGGAGACTTTGGTGTTTTCGTGAATGCTTTGGAAGAATACACCCAGCTTGAGACTTTTGCTCGTCCGACGATTTATACGACTAACAACAAAGAGGCTCGAATTTCTTCGGGAACGCAGATTGCGATTCCAACGAATACTTTCCAGGGACTTGCTGGGGCGGCTGGTCAGTCGACTAACGTTGATTTTCGTTCGGTTGCGTTGGAGCTTTTGGTTCGCCCTTTGGTCAATTCCAAAGATGAGATTACCCTCGAGATTTCAATTGTGAGGGATACCATTGGAGCAGATCGAGAGGTTGGGGAATTATCTATTCCTGATCTTCTTTCGGATCAATTGGATACTACGGTGACTATTCCTGTTGGCTCTGCTGTTTTGTTAGGAGGGCTTATTGAGGAGAATGATTCGGAGGGGCGCAGTGGGGTTCCGATCTTGCGCTCGATTCCCATTCTCGGAAGTCTCTTCAGAGATAATGATGATGACTTTAACCGTTCGGAGCTCATTATCATGATTCGACCTACTATTGTTGATAGTGAAGAAAGTCTTAATCAGTATCACGAGACCTTTGATCGAGGCAGTAACTTTAGTGAGACTTCTCGCCAGTATTTCAATGCTCCTCCGTATGTGCCCACCAAGAATAGTGCGGTGAAGAAAATTAAGGATACTTTTACTCCTCGAAGAGCTTCTGTTTCTCAAGCACGGTCTGTCGTGACGCCGCAGCAGCAGCAGCAACCGCAGCAGCAGCCGAAACCGAAGTCGAAGCAGAAACAAGAGCAGCAGCCAATTCGGAGGGCGATGTCTCCTTTGCAACAAGCTCTCGAAAATAAGAGAAGACGGTCTGCGAGGAATCGCTAGTTTCATTTGGAATGTGGCTATGGGTAAACGAGTTGCTGGTGGAGTCTGTCTCTTACTGGCAATTATCGTGTTTTTACTCGCGGGAGAAGGGCCTTTGGCAGGGCTGACGGGGTTGGCGATTGGTGTGATTTTTGGAGCAGTGCTTTCGGTGGTTGGAGCAGTTTTGATTGGCAAAAGTATACTCGAACAACAGGATTAACGCTTGCGAGCATCATGAAAGAGATTTTCCGACATCATGATCACGCTAAGGTTGGGTTGTTAGAATCTCTTTTAACTCAAGAAGGAATTGAGGTTTTTATCCGAAACCGCAATCTTACGATGTCGGGTTTGAGTGAGATTCCCATTCCTGAGTTTTATCCTGCGATTTGTATTTTAAATCCTGCCGATGAGGAGAAGGCCTTTAAGTTGGCGCAGGATTTTTTAGAAGCAGAGCGCCAACCTTTAGGAGAAGATTGGCTTTGTGGAGAATGTGGCGAGTCCGTGCCGGATTCGATGGTGGAGTGTTGGAGTTGCCAAAAGGAACGATAACGAGAGTTTTTTGAATGGGCTTGAGTTCGAGAATCGTCTCTTGGTCACTTCTTGATAAAAAATCGTTGGCAGAAGCGAGGAGAGAAGAAAGACTGGCGCTGATGTCACAGGAAGGACTGATTCTAAAAATCGATTGCCCTGACCAGCCTGGTTTGGTGGCCAAGATCGCGGGTTATGTAGCTCAGTATGAGGGAAATTTGGTGGAGTTTAATCAATTCACCGATAAGGCTGGGGCTCGTTTTTTTGCTCGTTTGGAAATCGACGCTCAGGGGATGGCGATTGGGGTGGAGGATTTTATTACGGGTTTTGAGGTTTTGGGGCGATCTTTGGGTGGGAAGTGGCACTTTCGTCGTTTGCCTTACAAGATGCGTACTGCGGTTTTGGTGACGAAAACGGATCATTGCCTCAATGAAATTCTTTGGCGCACTCGGATTGGGGAGATGCCTATTGAGGTGACTTCGGTGATTGGGAATCGAGAAGATTGTCAGACTTTGGCTGAGCGAGAAGGATTGCCATTTCATCATGTTGAAATGTCGCAAGATAAGGAGGCGGGTTTTCGGGAGATCGAGGCTTTGCTTGATTCGCAAGAAGTCGAGTTGGTGGTCTTAGCGCGATTCATGCAGATTATTCCTGCTTGGATGTGTGAAAAATACGAAGGGCGGCTGATTAATATTCATCATAGTTTTTTGCCTGCTTTCATTGGGGCGAATCCGTATCGTAAAGCTTTTGAGAGGGGGGTGAAATTAATTGGAGCTACTTGTCACTATGTGACTGGTGATTTGGATGCGGGGCCAATTATTGAGCAGGAAGTTGCTCGCGTTCAACACACTCATTCTGCTTCGGATATGGTGCGCCTAGGAAGAGATTGTGAGCGTTCTGCACTCGCGAAAGGAATTCGCTACCACGTGCAAGATCGAACTATCATTGATGGCACTCGAGCGATTGTCTTTGGAGACTGAATGGAGTTTCTCTCGAATGTTTGTGCTTTGAGAGGATAAAAAAAACCCGGAGTCTCATGAGACGCCGGGTTTTTTGAAAATAAGTTTTACGAACAAGTAGGCTTAGCCAACTTCTGCAATTGTCTGCAGGATGCGAGCGGCAATTGCGTAAGGGTCTCCCTGAGAGTTCGGGCGACGGTCTTCGAGGTAACCTTTCCAATCATTGTTGGCGAAGCTGTGAGGGACGCGGATAGATGCTCCACGGTCGGCGACACCCCAAGAGAATTTGTCGATGGACTGAGTCTCGTGAAGGCCGGTGAGGCGTTGGTCGTTATCGGGTCCGTAGACCGCGATGTGCTCTTCTTTGTTCTTATCGAACTGAGCCATGAGTTTATCAAAGTATTCTTTGCCGCCTTGTTCGCGTAGCTTCTCAGTAGAGAAGTTAGCGTGCATACCGGAGCCGTTCCAGTCGCCTTTGATAGGCTTGCAACGGAAGTCAACATCGACTTCATAAGCTTCGCAGAGACGGAGAAGAAGGTAGCGAGCCATCCAGATTTGGTCGGCAGCGCGGCATGAGCCTTTGCCGAAAATTTGGAATTCCCACTGTCCGGAAGCGACTTCGGCATTTACTCCTTCATGATTGATGCCGGCGTGTAAACAGAGGTCGAGGTGTTCCTCAACAATCAAGCGACCAATTGCTCCAACTGAGCTGAAGCCGACTCCGCAGTAGTAAGGTCCCTGAGGCTCAGGATAACCCACTTTTGGGAAGCCAAGAGGGCGACCATCTTTGATGAGGAAGTATTCTTGTTCGAAACCGAACCAAGCTCCTTCGTCATCAATGATGCCTGCGCGAGTGTTGGTTGGGTGTGGAGTTCCGTCGGGAAGCATGACCTCGGTCATGACGAGATAGCTGTCTTCGCGAGTGCCGTCAGGGAAGAGTGCGACTGGCTTAAGAACGCAATCCGAGTCTCCGCCGTCAGCTTGCTGAGTGGAGGAGCCATCGAAACCCCATTCTGGGATGTCTTCTAAGGTTGGTTCGGAAGCGAATTCCTTCATTTGGAATTTGCTGCGGAGTCCTTGAACGGGGCTTGAGCCGTCGAGCCAAACATATTCGAGTTTGTATTTTGCCATTATTCAGTGTGGTTCTTTTAAAAATCCCTGATCTTGCTTGGGAATCAACAATTTTGAAGCATGAAATATGCCAAAGATGTTGCGGCAGAAGGGAAACGGGAGAGTTCAGAAAGGTCAATGCAATTAGCTCATTTTAGGCAAAATTCGTGAATTTGAGAGGGATTTGGAGAGTTGGATTTGTGGCTGAGGAGGGAGGGAGAGCGTGAAGATGGTGGAGAGGGTTGTGATCTTTTGCCTTCGCTGAACTTTGGGTTGGAATGGATTCTGGGTCAGGTGGTGCCATTTTTAATGATTTCGGACGGGTCAGCAGGTGAGGAGGGTGGCGAGATCTGCGATGATGAGGGTGGTGTCGTCGTTGCCACAGGCTTGATAGGCTTTTTCTATCACTTGGTCTCGCAGTTGGCGTGTTTCGGTTGTGGATTCTAAGGCTCCCACGAAGTGTTTTTCCCAGAGGCCATCGCAGACTCCATCGGTGCAAAGCAGGAGGCGGGCAGGTAAGGTGAGGGGAATGGTCTCGATTTGAGGGGATATCTGAGAGTGGTTGCCGCCCATGACGTCGTAGAGCACTGAACGGCGGGGATGCATGCGGTAGCTGACTTCGGTGGTTTTGCCTGCTTTCCAATCCCGCCAGGCGTAATTGTGATCGGTGGTCAGAGCGCGGGGAGCTTCTCCGGTAGATGGTTCGGCGAGATAGATACGGGAGTCGCCAATGTGCGCAAAATGTAATTTTCCGGGAGCAATATAAACGAGGGAAAGGGTGGCTCCCATTCCTTTGAGGGTGGCAGGGTCTTTTGCTGCGATTTCGTTGAGTCCTTGATGAGCTTCTTCCATGAGCAAGCGAAGCTTGGTTGTCATTTGGACGTCATCTTGAGCTGTGGCGTAGAGTTGAGCTGCATTCTTTCGGACCCAAGACATGATTAAGCGCGAAGCGAGTTCGCCAGCGGCATTGCCCCCCATGCCATCCGAGACTGCGAGGATGAGGTGCTCGGGATCAAGGAGGGTTTCTCCTTCTGCAGGGGCGTTGGTGACGCCTTGAGAGTCGAGACGGAGAGCGATCCAGAAGTCGTCGTTGGCTTTGTGCGTTTTTCCTTGTCGTGAAGCTGCGGCCCAAGTGGCTCTCACAATTTCGCATTCACTCTGGGTATGATTTCCTTGTTCGAGAACGGTGGCTAATTCGAAGTCGATGAGGTTGAAGCGTCCTTGTTTTGCATTGTAGGTGACATTGCGTGGTTCGGGATCATCGTGTCGGATTCCGTAGTCTTGCTCGAGTTCGGCAAAAAGAGCATCTGATTTAGCTCTGGAGATGCCATTGGCGGGGCCACCGCAATTGGAGGAAACAAAGTAAACTTCGTCGGGATGTTCTTCGATGAGCTGAGGCACGTAGGGGCAACCGCGTTCGGCGAGAGTTTTGAGGACGAGGATTTCGTTGGCGTATCGTTTGTCCGCGTCAGTGCCACGAAACCATTTGTGGACTCGTCCCGTGAAGTCGAGTTTGACTTTGGATCGGATGCCGTCTTTTAACTCACGCATAGAAAGAAAGCGGTAGGGGAAAGGCTGAAAGACTGGAGTCTTCCAAGGATGAGAATGTTGCTGGATTTGCTCTTTTGAGGGATGTCTTTAGTTGTTTTTATTTGATGGGAAACACTTGTAAGTAATAAGCGGTGTGCGGTTCTTCTTCGGTCTCGAAGACCGCAGATATTTGGTGGGTTCCTTCTGGTAAGGTGGCTTCGAGGGTGACTGATGGCTTGGTAGGATTAGCAGTAGCAGAGGCAATCTTTTGACCGTTTAGGCTGAGCCATGCGGATTTGATTTTCAGGGCGCGAGCCTCAAAGGTTCGATAAGATTTGCTGCTTCCAGGGACTTGCTTGCCGACGGGTGCGGAGGCGTTGAGAGGAATGCCGGTGTAGAGAGGATAGCGGGAGAGTTCGAAGCGATACTTTCCTGCTTTGGTGACTTTGAGCGGCCAGTAAGCAGGGCCATCTTCATTGATGCCGGTGAGTTTACCTTCACGAATGTGTTGTTGATTCCAAGCAACTGACCGAGTGCCTCCGGTGCCAATAAGATCATGGGCGGTGAGTGAGAGTGGCTTTGGATTATGACCGAGATGGAAAGGGGCTCCATCGTTAAAAGATTCTTTCATGCTATCCCACCATGCTTTGTAAGACTCACGCATGGTTTTTACTTTGTCGGGATGTTCTTTCGCTAAGTTCTTATCTTGGCCGGGATCTTCGGAAATGTGATAAAGTTGTTTTCCGTTAATGAGACGCCAATCTTGGCTCATGATGGAACAGTTCTTCCATTTGATAGGATCCACGGCTCGTTGAGAATCGGTGACGAGAGTTCGATCGGACCAATTGGGTGTTTTCGTGTTGTTAAGGAGAGGGACAAGGGAGGTGCCATCTACGGGGAGAGTTCCATCGAGAGAGAAGTGGCACAATTCGGCAAGGGTGGGGAGGACATCGACGTGTGCGGTGAGTTGTTTGATGTCACGCCCTTCGTTCCATCCTTGGGCGGGCCAATGAAGGAAGAATGGAACGCGGTGGCCGCCATCATAGTTACTGCCTTTGTTGCCACGCATTCCAGCATTGTGAACTTTTGCTCCGCCAGCGGTGCCGTTGTCGGTGGTGAAGATGAAGAGGGTGTTGTCCGCGGCGTTCATTTCGGTGAGACGGGCACGAAGTTTTCCTACGTTATCATCAATGTTCGTGATCATGGCAAAGAAAGCCTGAGTCTTGCCCTCGAGCTCAGGATACATGTCGAGGTATTTCTGAGGAGCGCTGTAGGGGCCGTGAGGGGCATTGGTTGAAATGTAGGCGAAGAAGGGCTTTTCAGTTTTCAATTGTTCTTCGATGTATTCTGTTGCTTCTTCGAAGAAGACGTCGGTGCAATATCCTTTGGCGGCTACGAGTTTACCATCCTCGAGGTAGGTGTCGTCAAAGTAGGAGTTGTTCCAAAGATCTGGAGTTTGTCCTACGCCACCTCCGCCGTGAACGTAGGTTTTTTGGAAGCCGCGGTATTCGGGTTGGTAGGGGTAGCTGTCGCCGAGGTGCCATTTGCCGAAGATACCAGTTGTGTAGCCTGCTTTCGTAAGGTGGTCTGCGATGGTGGTTTCATTAGCACGGAGTAGGGAGCGCCCCATGATGGTGTGCCAAGCTCCGGTGCGATTGGTGAAGCGCCCGGTCATCAATGCGGCTCGAGTGGGGGTGCAGGTCGGAGAGACGTGGTAGTCTGTGAGGCGGATGGATTCGGAATGGAGTTTGTCGAGATGAGGGGTTTTAATGACTGGATTGCCGTGGCAAGCGAGGTCGCCGTAGCCTTGATCATCGGTGATGATGAAGACGATATTAGGATGAGCGAAGACAGTTTTGAAGCAGAGCGTCAGAAGGATAAGTAGTCTGGAGGTTTTATTTAACATGGGTTCAATACGGTTTACGGGAGTGAGAGTTTCAGAAGATGGAACGCTTGACGAATTAACTTTTTAGATTGATTGGTTTTTTAATCAATCTCGCGCTTATTTTGAGCTTAATGGCTTGAAAGCAAATTCTTGATGATGAGGAAGTGGTTGCAATGCTATTAGAGGTCAGCAGAGAGGAATTCGTTTTCCGTTTTTCGCACAGCAATAGAAAATGTTGTGTTGTTGAGGGCAACTGCATTTATGAGATGATTATCTAGCCTGATGGATATCGGAGGGGCCGTTATTTCTAAAGACGTAGTCTTGACCCGAGGTCGGGCGCGATCACAAATACGTTGCCTTCCTGACCTTATGGAAATCACCAACAAATCGAAAAAGCCTCTCAGTATTCCTCTGCCTGCTGGCAAAAGGCTCTTCTTGGGGCCGGGTAAGTCGGGGCAAATTACTCGAAAGGCCGCCGAACTCCCAGCGATACTTAAGCTTGTCGAGTCCGGAGAGGTGAAAATTGCCCAAGAGTTTAGCAAGCGACCAGGAGCGAAAGATGTCGGGAACATCGATTCAGACGCGCCTACTTACACGGGTTCGAAATACAGTGACCACTGAGGGGGATGGACCGCGAGCTTGGGCT
>CAZUEC010000011.1:0-14742 GCA_964618865.1 uncultured Roseibacillus sp.
ATCCTTTTATTAGGGGCACCTGGAGCGGGTAAGGGAACTCTGGGCAAGACTTTAGGAGCCATTCCACGGTTCTTTCATTGTGCGTGTGGAGATGTCGTTCGTTCATTAGATACGCGGACTTCGATTGGTCAGGAATTTGTACGTTATTCTTCTAGTGGGGAGCTCGTTCCCGATGAACTGACTGTTCAATTGTGGCAGACTCAGATGAAAAACTGGGCTGATACGCATACTTACAAACCAGATATTGATTTACTGATTCTCGATGGAATTCCACGCAATGTGCGCCAAGCAGAATTGATGGAGGAGAGAATTCGGGTGCATCAAATTATTCATTTATCTTGTCCGGATCGTGATGAATTGGCGCGACGAATGCGAAAGCGGGCTTTGAAAGAAAATCGTTATGATGATGCTAACGATACTGTGATTCAGCAGCGGATTCAGACCTATGAGGATGAGACAAAACCGATTCTTGAATTTTACGGAGAAGATTTAACGACTGATATCAATGCGGTTGAGACGCCGGTGAAAGTGCTTTATGATGTCATTGAGCGTCTTATGCAGTTAGAGATCTATCAAGAGATGGCTGACAAGAAAGCCTAGGCCTAAGCAAGGATGAGAGTCATATTTTTAGGAACGGGGGAAATTTCCCTTCCCACCTTTCGGGCGTTGTTGAACTCAGAGCATGAGGTTTTGGCTTTGGTCACGCAACCCGACAAGCCGGTAGGTCGTCGTTCGAAGTTGCAGCCGCCAGCGATTAAGGTGATCGCTGAGGAGGCGGGTATTTCGGTTTTGCAACCTGAGAAGGTGAAAGCTCCTGAAGCGATTGCGGAGTTGGCTGCGCTCGATGCTGAGGTGATCGTGGTGATGGCCTACGGGCAAATTCTTTCTCAACAGTTCATCGAGCTGCCGAGTAAGGCGATTATTAATCTCCATGCTTCTCTTCTTCCCAAATATCGAGGGGCAAGTTGCATACAATCGGCTCTCTTAAATGGAGATCAGGAAACGGGTTGGACTGTGATGCATGTGGTGAAGGCGTTAGATGCTGGTGATATCATTGAAGTGCAACGTCTCCCTATTGCGACGGATGATACTGGGGAAAGTCTCCATGATCGACTTGCCGAGGCTGGGCCAGCTTCTCTCCTTTCGGCTCTTGAGAAGATGGAGCAGGGGGAGGTGGAGAGAATTCCTCAAGACGAGAGTCTCATGTGTTATGCGGCTAAACTTGAACGCGAGGATGGACGGATAGACTGGTCGCTCTCGGCGATGGCCCTCGAGCGGATGATCCGTGCTTATCATAGTTGGCCGGGCACTTTTAGTACTTTTACAGATTCGAAGGGCAAAGAGAAACGGATGAAAATTTATCCGCCAGTTCGCTGCTTTCCAGGGTGTAAAAATCCGCCTGGGGAAATTTTCTCAGGGGAAAATGGGGAGGTTTTAGTGAGCTGCGGAGAAGGCGCTTTGTTGTTAGAGGAAATCCAAGCGGAAGGTTCGAAGCGAATGCAAGCTGTAGATTTCCTCCGTGGAACTGCGGTTTCTGTTCTGGTCTAACTTAGGAGGTGAGGTAAGGAATGTTCCCTAAGATAGCAGCGAGAATTCCGAGTCCCAAGATGAAGGCGAAAGCGGTGTTTTCGGGGAGGAGGCGTTTTTTCGCGAGGGTGTAGGAGCCGCCGAGGGCGAGCCAAATAATGAGTTTGAGAATAATCCACCAAGTGAACTGGCCTCCCCAAACTTTGGCGAGGAGACCGAAGCCAGAGACGATGATGAGGAGTAAGCTGATGCCATGGAGAATGGCGGCTAGTTTATTATTCTTGCTAGAGGCGGTATAAACTCCGGCCCCGAGAGCTCCGAAAAGGATAATAACGCCGGCGAGGTGAATAACTTTGTAAATATCTGGGTCCATCGAGAGAAGGGGCTAAGAAGCAGTTTGGATGCGAGGTACCGCATCTAGGAGTGTTTGAGTATAGGGGTGTCGGGCTTGATTAAAGACTTTTTCGGCAGAACCGTATTCTACAATTTTGCCAGCATACATTACTGCGATGTTGTCGGCGATGTAGCGAACGACCGAGAGGTCGTGGGAAATGAAAATCATGGTGAGTTCCAGTTCCTGTCGTAGTTTCAATAGGAGATTGAGAATTTGTGATTGAATGGAAACGTCGAGGGCGGAGACGGGTTCGTCTGCAATAATGAGTTTGGGCTCTGGGGCTAGAGCTCGTGCGATGGCTACTCGTTGGCGTTGACCACCTGAAAATTCATGAGGATATTTCCGCATGTGTCGGGGATCGAGTCCGACTGTTCTCATGAGTTTGGTGACTCGTGAGGTCATTTGTTCTCTGTCGGAGAGGGTTTCGCGATGACGCCGTGAAATGGCTTCCGCTAGCATTGAGTAGACCGTCATGCGTGGATTCAGAGATGCATAGGGGTCTTGGAAAATCATTTGAAAATCGAGACGTTGTCGCCTGATTTCAGATTTTGGGAGAAGATTGAGAGTTTGGTCTTCGAGGATGATGTTGCCGGAAGTTGGTGGAATGAGCTGCATCACGGTTCGTGAAAGTGTGGATTTACCACAGCCTGATTCACCAACGAGTCCAAGTATTTCTCCACGAGCTAAAGAGAGAGAGACGCCGTCAACAGCCCGAACGGGTTCGCCGCGACCTTTGCCCAAAAATCCCGTGCGAGTGGGAAAATGGACTTTTAAGTCTTCAATCTTTAGGAACACGGGCTGGAGTCTAAAAGCCGATTGGGATTGTGAAAAGAGCCGATTGCAGGACTGTCAGGTTTTCTGACAAAGATTGTCTGTCAGGCTTGATGCTGAGGCGGGAGTTCGCTAGACGAGGGGATGGCCAAGGAACCTGTTGTTTTAATCATTCGGGATGGATGGGGTGTTAACCCTGGAGGAGCAGCTACTGCTGAGAAAGATGGCAATGCGGTGGAATTGGGGAGGACTCCTTTTCATGATTCGGTGTTGTTAAAGGATTACCCACGAGGTTCGCTTTCGGCATCGGGATTGGATGTTGGGTTGCCGGATGGTCAAATGGGAAATTCGGAAGTGGGTCATCTCAATTTGGGAGCGGGACGGATTGTTTATCAAGATTTGACTCGGATTAATAAATGCATTGGCGATGGAGAGCTGGGGCAGAATGACATTTTAAAAGAGGCTTTTGCGAAGGCGAAAGGCAATCGTCTTCATTTCATGGGTTTGCTCTCTGACGGGGGAGTGCATAGTCATCAGGATCATCTTGTGGCGTTGGCACGTGAGGCAAAAACTGCTGGTGTGGAGGATATCTTTGTCCATGCCATTACAGATGGACGCGATACTTCGCCTACTGGAGGGCAGGGCTATTTAAACGAGGTTGAAGAAAAACTCGCGGAGAGTGGTGCTCGCATTGCGACAGTGGTCGGTCGCTACTATGCCATGGATCGGGATAAGCGTTGGGAGCGGACTCAGCTTGCTTGGGATGCTATTGTTGATGGTCGGGGGGAACGGAAAGAGGTTCTGGCAAGTGAGGCTGTAGCCGAACAATATGAGGGGGAAAAAACGGATGAGTTTTTGCTGCCGATGATTTTTGAGGCTCCTGATGAGCGTCGAATCAATGATGGAGATGTGGTTGTATTTTTTAATTTTCGGGCGGATCGAGCGAGGCAAATTTCGGAGGCTTTTTTGAAAGATGGTTTCAATGATTTTGAGACAGGTGGGGTGCCAGATGTCCACTTTGTCACTCTCACTGAGTATGATGCTACTTATGATTGTTCGGTCGCTTTTCCGCCTCAGAGTCTGGCTCATGTTTTAGGGGAAGTCGTTGCGGATGCGGGTAAAAATCAAATGCGCATTGCGGAAACTGAGAAGTATCCGCATGTCACTTATTTCTTTAATGGTGGAGAGGAGAAAGAGTTTGTAGGTGAAGAGCGCTTTATTATTCCTTCGCCTAAAGAGGTGGCTACGTATGATGAGAAACCGGAGATGAGTGCGGGAGAGGTGGTGGCTACGGTGGTTGGAAAATTAAAGGAATATGATCTTATGATTCTCAATTTTGCGAATCCCGACATGGTGGGGCATACGGGAGATGTAGAGGCTGCGATGAAGGCTGTTGAGACTATTGATGATGCGGTGAAGCAAGTAGTGGAGGAGACTCTGCGACTCAATGGAAAGCTTCTTATCACTGCGGATCATGGGAATTGTGAATTCATGCGCAATGCTGACGGGTCACCGAATACAGCGCACACTACTAATTTGGTTCATCTGATCTATGTGGATGACAATGCGCGTGAGAGTAAAGTTAGCGATGGGATTTTGGCTGATGTAGCTCCCACATTGTTAGATATGATGGGGCTGAGTCAGCCTGTCGAAATGACCGGAAAGTCTCTTCTGAATCGTTAGGTTGGCGCTTTTTAAAAAAGCATCGCAAACACTTCTTCGTCGGAGAAGAGTTCAGGTTCGTCTGCAGCGGCGAGGAGTAATTCGGATTCCAAGGAGCCTTCTACAGAGGAAATCGCTTCACTAGAGATCGAGTTTTCTTCGTTTTGGACGGTTCCTGAGTTTTTGCTGGGAAGGGAGGAGGGGGAATGGGAGAGATGGGAGAGAAAAAAGATGATCGCTGCGAGTCCTGCGATGCTGGTTGCGATTCCTGGAATGATGAGTTTTGGATTCGAAATCAGCTTCGAGAGGAATTTTTTGGGATTGGGTTTGTTTTGTTCGAGTCGGATTTCGCGTATGATGTTGCGGCTGAAGAGGGGGCTGACTGGTTGGCTTTTGGTTTGCTCCAATAAATCCCAAAGTTTCTGGTCCTGAGGGTGTTCTGTCTCTTCGGGAGAAGGGACGGAGAGGTTCGAATGGGTTGAATCTTCAGGCGACATGATGAGGTTCGGGTTCGAGCTTAGAAACCCTTTGCGAGGGTAAAAGTTGCGCTTTTTTTGGTAAAACTTAGCTGGTCTGTGGTCATTTATCTCTCGATTTCATGAGGGGTTTCAAAATTTGAGCGTTGTTTTGCCTTAGAATGACAGAGTGGGTGATAGAAGGCGATTGTTTGAGGCGCCGTTGTTCTCCCCTTGTGGACGCCTTTTGGGTTAGGCGAATTGAGAAGATTACGTTTGAATCGGGGGAGTGAATTTCAAGTTATTGGCTAGGGTGCTCGGGTTGCTCTTGATAATGGAAAGCTTAGCCCTTTTGGGCTGTACGCTCTTCGCGATCTATGATGTTGGGCGGGAAGATTCTTCTTCCATTGCATTGGGTGCGGCGACTCTAACGGCGTTTTTTGTGGGGCTCATTCTTGTTTTTGTGGGACGAGGAGAAATTGATCGAATTCCTCGTCGAGAAGGGGTTCTCATTGTGGGGGTTGGTTGGATGACTTCTGGGATGATTGGGGCAATACCTTTTATTCTTGCTGAGCCGGGGTTGAATCCGTCGGCTGCTTTCTTTGAGTCGGTCTCGGGTTTCACGACGACAGGTTCAACGGTGATTGCTGATTTGGAAGCTTGGCCACGTGGGATTTTGTTGTGGCGATCTGTTTCGCAATGGCTTGGTGGGCTAGGTATCTTGGTGTTGTTTGTTGCTTTGCTCTCTAGTATTGGGGCTGGAACGAAATCACTCTTTCGTAACGAGTCTTCGTTTGAAGCTGCGGAAGCTTCTAATGCTAAAATTAAGGATACGGCCAAGCTTCTCTGGAAAATTTATACTTTTCTCACGGTGACTTGTCTTTTGGGGTTACGCTTTTTGGGAATGTCGTGGTTCGATGCTAGTGCTCATGCTTTGACAACTGTTTCTACGGGGGGCTTTTCGACGCATTCTAAGAGTATTGGCTTTTTCTCGAACTGGGAGACGGGGCTGGCGATTGAGATGTGGATTGTTCTTTTTATGTTGCTCGGGAGCATCAGTTTTTTGATTTATGTTGTGATTTTAAATAAGAATTGGAAGCGTTTGCGCAGTGAGGAAGAGGCAAAGTGGTATTTGATTCTACTGATGATCGCGATTTTTCTGGTGGTTGGGATTAAGTATATTCTGGGAGGAACGGAGATGTTGACTAGTATTCGAGGGGCGGTGTTTACGGTTGTCTCGATTGCTTCTTCTACTGGATATGGCACGGTAGATTTTGAGGCTTGGCCGGTGGGAGCTCATTTCATTGTGCTCGGTCTGATGTTGATGGGGGGGTGTGCGGGGTCGACTGCGGGTGGAGCGAAGGTGAGTCGCATTATGCTTTTGATTCGCTCTGTTCGGCAGGAGATTGTGCAGGCTTTTCGGCCTCATCAAGTCTTTCGCTTGCAGGTGAATGGAAATCCGATTAGCGATCAAAGTCGGAGTCAGACAGTGCTCTTTGTGGCTCTTTTTTGGTTTATCGCAATTGTGTCGATGATGGTGGTGGCGATTCTGGAAACGGCACATGGGGTTGACTTTGAGACGACGGTGGCGGCGGTGTTGACGACTCTTTCGAATATTGGTCCTGGTTTTGGTGATGTGGGTCCGACCGATAATTTTGGGCACTTTCGGCAGCCGACTCTTGTTTACCTTGCTCTCTTGATGGTGATGGGTCGTTTGGAGATTTTTGCTTTCTTGGTATTGCTTGTTCCTGCGGCTTGGAGGAAGTTTTAGATCCTTTTCTCAATTCCTTGGTTGCGCTTTGTTGTTGAGAAATTTCAGCTCAGTCATTTTGGCAATCTCATCTGGAAAACGGTCTAGAGAAGGAGGGAACGAAATTGAGGGTTGAGGCTGGCGGTTGGTTGGGCAAGGTGGGGGGGTCGTGCGAGCTGAGGATGAACTCGAGTTTTTAAAAACAAAAGAGCGAGAAGGACTTGCCAAAGTCGGGGTGTGCACGGTGGGGGATTTTTTAGGTCTTTTTCCCAAGCGTTACGAAGATCGGAGGCAATTTGATTCCTTTCCTGCTCAAGCTGGAGGCGAGCCTTTGTGTTTGCGAGGTATGGTTGTGGATTCAATGCAGAAGCGCTTTGGGGCTCGTAAGGGGTTTTATGAAGTTCTCGTTGAGGAGCCGGGAGGGGGGAATGTTTTTGGAGGAGGGTCGGTGTCTTGTCGTTGGTTTAATTTGCCGTTTATTAGTAAAATGGTGGCGGTGGGTCATGAGGTGATTATTTATGGTCGGGTTAAGGAGGTGGGGGGGCGTATGATTATGGAGCATCCGGAGTTTGAGATCGTGGAAGGAGAGGAGTCGCTTCACATGAATCGTTTGGTGCCTATTTATCGAGGAGTCAGTGGTTTGTCGCAGCGGAAGTTGAGAGAGTTGATGGCGCGTTTTCTCCAAGAGGTTGAAGCTGATAGTCTCACCGCAAGTTACGATGTTGATACGAGTTATCCTAGGTTGGAGGCGTTTCAAGAGGTTCATTTCCCAGAAGTCTTGGAGCAGACTGAGGCGGCTCGAAGGCGCTTTGCGTTAGAAGAATTTTTTGAAATGCAGGTGAAGGTGCTTTGGCGTCGGATGCGACATGACGAGCAGAAAGGACGTGCTCAGGGAAAGAAGACGGGGTTGCTCACGGAGTTTTACGAATCGTTACCTTTTGATTTAACGGGGGCTCAAAAACAGAGTGTGAAGGAGGTGATTGCTGATATGCGGAGCGAGAGGGCTATGAATCGGCTTTTGCAGGGAGATGTGGGAAGTGGAAAAACGTTTGTCGCGCTTTGTGCGATGTTGATGGCAGTCGATTCGGGGAATCAAGCGGCTTTGATGGCACCTACTCAGATTTTGGCGGAACAACATTGGTTAACGTTTTGCAAATGGCTTCAGCCTCTGGGGGTGAAAGTGGGGCTTCTCACTGGGGCACGCGATGAGGATGCTTCGGGAGCTGATATTTTGATTGGGACTCATGCTTTGATTTTTGATCGAGCGGAATTCGAGCGCTTATCGTTGGTGGTTATCGATGAACAACATAAGTTTGGAGTTTTGCAGCGAGGTCGGCTGATTCGACAGGGGCTTGCGCCCGATGTTTTGGTGATGACGGCGACGCCAATCCCTCGAACTCTGACTTTGACGATCTATGGAGATTTGGATGTTTCCGTTTTGGATGAACGACCTGCGGGGCGGGGTAAAATCGTTACCGGAGTGAGGGTGAAGCCGAAGGTGAGCGAGGTGAATCAGTTTTTAAAAGGAGAGTTGGAAAGTGGCCGACAAATTTATTTGGTCTACTCTTTAGTGGAGGAAAGTGAGTCGGTGAAGGCTCAGGCGGCGACAGTGGAGTTTCCAAAGTGGCAAAAGAGATTGAAGGATTGGGAAGTTGAGTTGTTGCATGGTAAAATGGCTCCTGAGGAAAAGGATGCGGTGATGGCTCGGTTTCGAGCGAACGAAACTCAGGTTTTGGTTGCCACTACGGTGATTGAGGTGGGGGTTGATGTTCCCAATGCTAATGTGATGGTGATTTGGAATGCAGAACGATTTGGTCTGGCGCAGTTGCATCAATTGCGTGGACGTATTGGTCGTGGGGAGCACAAGAGTTACTGCATTCTTAGTAATGATGGTAAGTCAGGGCAAGAGAAGCTTGCGGTGATGGCTGAGACGGATGATGGCTTCAAGATTGCAGAAGCGGATTTGAATTTACGCGGACCGGGAGAAGTTTTGGGGACTATTCAAAGTGGGCTTGGTGAATTACGCTTCGCGGAATACTTGGCAGATGTGGATATGGTGAGGGAGGCGCGGAGGTTGGCTGATGATGTTCTGAAGAGTGATCCTCTTTTGGATGGGAATCCTCGTTTACGTCAGATCGCGGAAACTGGTTCGACAGTGATGGTGGCGTAGGGAAGGGGGATTTGTTTTTTTGGGGAGCTGCGAGTTTTCAGCATTGAACAACTTTTGTGCCGGCGACTAGATCATGGAGGCAGCGGTGGTTTTTTCCGAAAATGAAGAGGACGTCGATGAGCGTGAGGAAGTCACCTGCAGTTGGAATTACGGAAATCAAGTAAAAGATGCCGTAACGGATGCCCAGTTGGTTAGCTGTTGAAGGGCTGTTTCCCTGTAAGTCGGTGACTTTGATTTTGAGAAGAAGCTTTCCGATGGTTTGATCGCGAGTGTGGATCAGGTGGAAGTTTAAAACTAAAAAGATGAAGAATCCGATCAAAGTTGTGATGACTTCGCTTACGGAGTCGTCGGAGTCAAAGAGTTGATGAATGGGAGTGTATGAGACGGAAAAATAGAAAGCTAAGAAGAGCAGGGTGATAATGAAGAGATCGATGAAGAAGGCAGCCAGTCGTTGGTTTAAAGTGGCTGAGGGGTGAGTTTTTGATGGTTGAGATGAGGCTGGGTCGTTAGAGAGACTGGGGGGAGCATAGGGATCGTTTTCCACGCGGACGAAAAGTGATAGCTGGGTTATCGTTCGAGAATTTCCACTTCGTAGCCATCTGGGTCAGTGACGAAGGCCATCTTTCGCTCTCCATTAGAAAATTTTTCGCGCCAGCTGTTGGGCCAGATTTTGAGGCCGTCTTTTTCTAATTGTTCGCAGTAGGCGATGATGTCGGGTACGCCTACTGCGGTGTGCATGAGATCTTCGGGAAATTCGACTTTGAAGTCAGGGGAGTAGGTTAGTTCAAGAAAATGGTCGTTACCGGGAAGGTGCATGAAGGCGAGTTGGTTGCCTTGGGGAGAGGTTTTTTGTTCGCCAGTTTCAAAGCCTAGTTTTTGGTAAAAGGTGATGGAGGCTTCAGGATTAGAAACTCGGATGCGGGTGTGTAGGAATTTGATCATGATGAGGTTTCGGGGAGAGAGTTATCTTTGACTGGAAGTTTTGGAGTGATGCGAGGTTCCCAGAGGTAGCGTTGGAAGAGGACTTTTACGGCGGCGGTGAGGGGAACGGCTAGAAGGGCTCCTAAGAATCCTCCGAGAAGAAGAGACCAGAAGAGGATAGAGAAGATGACGGTCATGGGATGGAGTCCGACGGAGTCACCGACAATTTTGGGGGCGGTGACGAGGGAGTTGATGTTTTGGACGACGATAAAAATGGCGAGGACGGCGGCGACGTAGACCCAAGCGTTATCGCCGAGCCAGTGTTGGTTTTGCGGTTCGGAAAAGTGGACGAGGGCGATGATGATGGCGGGGACCATGCAGAGGATATTTCCGATGAAAGGAATGATCCCAAGTATGGCGAGGGCGAGGCCTATTAGGAAGTAGTAGGGAAGTTGAAAGATGCCAAGGGCCATTCCAACGAGAAAACCATCGATGATGGAGACGAGCATTTGTCCTCGAAAAAAGGAAATGAGGTAGGTGTTGATTTCGGAAACTGTGTCGATTACTTCATCTTTGAATTTGGAGGCTTTGAGGGGTATGTATTGCGTCCAAGAGCTTTTGATTTTTGCGGATTCGTTTAGGAAGTAAAAGAGGTAGACTGGGACGAGAAGGAAGCCGAAGAGGTAGCCGAGGAAGCCGAAGACTTTGGTGGAGACTTTGAGCCAGTTGAGGGCTGTTTTGGTGAGGGATTGCCAGTTTTCCGCAATGATATCACTGAGACGGGTGTCGGAGAAGGAGAGGGGATGAATACGTTTGTCGTAGTCTTTGATTTTATCCTCTTGTTCGGTGGTGATGCTTGAGGCTTTGAGCTTGTTACCTTTGTCGTCGATGAAAATTGGGGAGTCTGCGGTTTTCTTTTTTTCGGCGAGGTAATTTCGATACGGGTAAGGTTTGATGATGGCTTCACCTGTTTCTGGGTCATTGTATTCGGTAAGAGTGTCGACTAGTCCACGTGCGCCGATGTTATCTTGTAGGGCGTTGAGCTGTTGGATGAAACGGTCGCCAAGGCTATCGCGATTTCGAGAGAGGGAGGTGGCTTGGTCACTGAGTTTAAAAACAAGAAAGGTTCCGAGGGTGGCAGTGAGGAGGAGACTGGTTCCGAGAACGATGAGGACGGCTCGTAGGCGAGTGATGGAGGGGTGTTTCTCCAGTTTGACAACGAGAGGTTCGAGAAGGTAGGCAATGATTCCTGCTACTGCGAGGGGGACGAGGACGGGTTGAAGGTAGCTGAGGATTTGGCCACCAACCCAAATGAATCCGACGAGAATTGCGGTCAATAGCACGATGGCCAATCCGGTGCCGGCGGACCAGAGAGTCCGTTTTTGAAATTCGTTAGGATAAGACATTCGAGAACTTACATAGAGAACGCTAACGAGCGAAAAACGGAAGTCCGAAAAAGGGGAAATCTTGTAAGAGACACTTATTCTGCGGAAGAGGGGTTTCCGCCGAGTTTGTCGAGAACTCCATTTACGAAGAGGGCCGAGTCGGTGCCTCCGAAGCGTCGGGCGATGTCGATGGCTTCATTTATGCTGACTGCGGGTGGGATATCGGGGCAGTGTTTGAGTTCGGTCGTGGCAAGTTGAAGGACGGCGCGGTCTACCTGAGCGAGGCGTTCGAAAGTGAAGTTTTCGAGATGTTTGGAGATGAGTTGGTTTATCTCTTTTTGATGCTTGGCGATTAATTCGTGCAGTTTAGCGGTTTCGATTTGGAGGAGTTCGCGTTCGGCAATTGCTTTGCGTAGAGCCTGTGTTTCGGGGGTGTTGGGAAGATTTTGCGAAAACAGAGAACGGAGGAGTTCGCTTGTGGTTAGTAAAGGAGGGAGGGCTTGTGCGAGAGGTTTGAGGGGTGCGGGGGAGCTGGTTTCTGGTCCGATTGCTTCAGAAAGTGTTTTTTGGTGAGCGAGTGAGTTGAGGTTGTTTTCTTGAATCCGTTCTAAATTTTCCGCGATGGTTTCTGGTTCTTTGTCGGATTTGAGTTGTCGACGTAGGAGATCGAGAAAGGAGAGGATTTCCTCTTCAGTTTTCAGAAGGGAACGAAAGGTTCGGGCTGCGCTGCGGTCTTCGAGGTAATTTTCGATTAAGGAATAAAATTCGCGTTTTTTCTCATTGAGCAGTTTGAGTCGGTGAGCGCGATTTTGTTGAAGGTGAAGGATGGCACGGGCTCGGACGCGAATGATTTTACTTTCGGCAGGAGCGAGGATGAGGGGCCAAGGATCGCTTGTTTCGTCGGTGATTCCGCCGGTAGCATGCAAGAGTTGTACTGTTGCCTCGCGAATTTGTCGGCGGGAAATTTGGGGTGAGTCAGATGCGCTGGACGAATTCATGCCGAAATAGGAGGCCGTCTCTAACGCGCCCGAGAGGCTCGGGTCAACTCTTTGCAGACTTCCATCATGCTAGCGGTTGCTCGAGCGGCATCTACGCCTCGATTTTTTTCGGTTCCCAGGCATCGAGCATTGGCTTGCTCATGGGTTTCTACGAGGAGGACTTCATTGATTACTGGAATGCGGAATTCGAGGGAAAGATTGAGTAATTGTTCGGTGACAGAGGTTGCTACGAGCTCTGCGTGTGCGGTTTCGCCTTCTAGGATGAGGCCGAGGCAGATGACGGCTGAGGGTTCTTCATTTTCGAGCACTAATTTAGTGGCGAGGGGGATTTCGTATGCTCCGGGGACTCGAATGAGGTCCACCCGAGCACTGGGAACGACTACGGCGAGTTCGTCAATGGTCGATTCAACGAGGCCGTCGGTGTATTCCTGATTATATTGAGCGGCTACAATGGCGAGGCGCTGTCGCCCTGTGGTGGGAACGCGTGGTTTGGGTGGAACTGAGAGGCTCATGAAGAAAAAAGTTATGGAAGACAGTGTGAGATTGTCAAATGACGAGTTGGTATTGCCTGTCTATGTGGTGAGTTCGTGTATTTTTTTCTTAAGAAAGGGTTCCGCAAAGAGAAAGCCAAAGGGGATAATCGCGGAGATTCCAATCAGAATGGTAAACTTTAGAGTCCATTTTGCCTCTTGCCAAGTTAGAAAGAGAATTAAAGCAAAGAGGATAAAAAGGCCTCCGTGGATTGATCCTGACCAGCTAACAGGTTCGCCTTCGCCTGTTTGGGAGCGGTAGATCATGGATCCGAGGAGGGCGAGTAATGAGAGGCCTTCGAGAAAAGCGACGACTCGGAGGCTATGAATGTATGTGCGAGGAGACATTGTTAGAAATGAGAGAGGGTTAAATTTTTTCTAAAACAGTGCTGCTGACCCATCCTCTCGTTCGGTCTGGTAATTCAATGTAGGACCAATCTCCTCGGACGGCGAGAATATGGCAGGTGGTGGCGGGGTTGATTTCGAAGATAGAGCTTCCGGCTGCTGAGGGTTCGGTGCGGACTTCAGTGGTGGTGTTCCCTACAAAAATGGCGTCTGAGGGAGGGGTTGAAGTTTTCGAACCCGGGTGGAAGAAATGAATGGTGCCGAGTAAGAGTGCGAGAAAAGTACTGGTAATTAAGCCTGCTGTTGACCAATTTTTTATGCGAGAAGTGGGGCGAACAAATCGAATGAGGAGAGCGATAAGAAAGAGCCACATGATCGCTAGCAAAAGATGATTGAGGAGGGTGAGGGATAGCTTTTGAGCCCAGAGCGGTCGTTCATCGTTTGGGCTTGGAATGGTGCCGACGACTCGTTCTAAAAAAGAGAGGTTTTGAAGAGATTCGGGGTGATGAGGGTCGAGTTTCAGTGCGCGCTGATAATGAAGTCCGGCTAGGCCTGGTTGTTCGAGACGGTAGTAGCAGTTGCCGATGTTGAAGTGGAGGTCAGGAGTGGCGGAGTCTTTCTGAGAAAGTTGGTAGGCGTCGAGGGCTTCTTGATAGTTACCGTTATCCCAAGCGGCTTGAGCTTCGTTATGAAAGGCCTCTGTGGGAAGAGGAGACCATGCGGCGAGGAGAGAGAGGAGGATTATGATTTGTGAAAGTCTTTTTTTGAGACCAGTTAGAATTTCTTTTCGGCGTGAACTTGAGAGTTCGGGGGGGGTCTCGTTGAGTTGGAAGCAATTGCGGTCTCGTTCTGCACAGAGTTCCTGCAGGAAGTGGTCGTTCTCGAGGCCGTTTGTTTCGGCTAAGTGTGTTGCGGTGCGCAGAAAGGAGTTTGCTTCGGTGAGTTGTTCTAGCTTTTTGAGGTTTTGTTTGAGTTCATCTTGGCTTGAATCTTTTTGTTGTCGCTGTTGGTTGAGTTGTCGCTTGAGGAGGAGGTATCCAAGGCTTGCGACGAGAAGGGCTGGAAGCACTTGCCACCAGAGGCTGAGTTGAACTGGTCTGGAAGCTTGGAAGGGTTTTGGTTCGATGAGTCCGAGGATGTCGGTCATTTCTGCGATCGGAACGAGTCCTGCTTCCGGAGTGTTCGTGGAGTTGGTGCTGAGCGGAGAGAGATTTAAGGGAATGGGTTCGCTTCGCAAGATGCGGTAGCTGGCGGTCTTGGGATCGAAGTAAGAGAGAGTGAAGGCGGGAACTTCTTTGATGGGAACTAAAGGGCGCAGAATTTGAGTGAAGCTGGTGGAGCCTTGGTTCGTTCGCCGGTCATTGTCTTCACCGTTTCGGGAAGGGGGATAGACTTTCCAATGGCTTTCGGGAGCGTCTAATAAGGGAGATGCTAAGGTGTCGAGGTTTCCTTTTCCACTTACTTTTAAATCAACTAATACGGGATCTCCTGGTTTGAGTTCATTGGTGATGTCGATGCTTGCTTGGAGGTCAAAGGTGCCGACGGCACCACGGAATTCGGGTGGTGCTCCTTTGGGGAGGGGTTTTGCGGAGAAGGTGGTTTGAGGGATTTCTAATTTGAGGTTGTAACTTCTGCTAAAGCTACTGAAGAAGCCGCGTGATCGTTGAGATTGGGAGGTGACTTGTACTTGTAGTCCTTGGATTTTACCTGGTCCCACGGTGACGGGGCCTTCTTTGAGTGGGGCGGCAAAGGTGGTGTAGTTGACGACTCGGTAAGCTTTGTTGTCGATGATGACTTGACGAGGTTCGAGGGCTTTCGGAGGACGGGGGGAGAC
>CAZUEC010000012.1:0-14709 GCA_964618865.1 uncultured Roseibacillus sp.
CATGTATACTCTCTCGGTTGCTCCTGAAGACGCTCCCGACAAACCTCAATACCTACAGCTTCTATTTGAAAAAGGAGACTGTGTCGGAATCAAGACTGACGGCCTTGATGAAGTCATTGCCAAACTCGGGGACATCACCGCGAGTGGCGAGTCTGACGGTTACACCCTCTTCAATCCTTATGGCATCATGCGAGTTCTCAACTTCCTTGGCGGAGCTCACGGAATTGGGCGAATTGACATCGTCGAAAACCGCTTTGTTGGCATGAAATCTCGTGGCATCTACGAAACGCCCGGCGGAACCATCCTCCTCGCCGCTCATCAAGACCTCGAGACTCTCGTCATTGATCGCGAAGCCCAGCACGTGCGTGATAGCCTCATCCCCAAATATGCCCAGCTCGTCTATAATGGCTTCTGGTTTGCGCCTGAACGCGAAGCGATTCAATCCCTCGTCGATAGCACTCAGGAAAAAGTTTCCGGTGAAGTACGAGTCAAACTTTACAAAGGAAATATCATCAACGCCGGTCGCCGCAGCGTGCACACTCTTTACGATGAAGCAGTTGCTACTATGGAAGGCGGACAAGAAGAAGCTTACAACCAAAACGACGCCACCGGCTTCATCGCCCTCAATGCCTTGCGCCTCAAGGCAAACGCTCGTCAAAAGTAATTTTTCTCCTTAAGATAGGCCATCACCATCCCAAACCTCACCGCAAGACAATAGCGGAAAGGCCTTCACTCAGCTCCTCTCCTCAATGATGATGTCCCCCCTCATCACGAGGAAATCGGGGGGTATTCCAATGACTCAGGTCGCGCCCAATGAGCCTGCTTAAGCTGTCGACCTCCTCTTCGAACTCCTCCAAAAGCTCTTCTTCTAAAATAGAATTAATCGACTGATCGGACATCGGAGCAAAAATTTTATCCATCAAATTTCGATAATTGGGTTCCATCGACTTCGTGAACCATTGCTTAATTTTTGAGCCTCCAGGTAACCGCTTCACAACTCGGCCGACTGCCAAATCAAAATGATGAGTTCCCTTCAAAAAATGGGCATCATTCATCCCACTCGTTTCAAAATTCACAGAAGAATCGACTTCCAAAAATTCTAACAACCTGCCTTGAAAATCAGCCTCCTCATCTTGCATATCTTCAAGAAGCCCCACAAAAACTTGATCCTTCCCGAAGAGCTCGTAGTAAGCTTTCACTTGTTCAGAAAAACGAGCGGCCTTACGATACTGTAGACACTCTTTAGAAGGAACGTATCGCGGTAGCTTTAGCCCTTGGGACCGTTCTTTCTCCATCGCTAACGCTTGCCCAAAATCAACTTGATCCTCATAAGCGTAGCGTAGCATTTCATGATGCCATGATCTCATCCAAGTGATCGGAGGACAAAGCATGAGCACAATCTTAGCATTGGGTTCAAATTCCTTCATCCGTTGCAGAGCGTCCTGCGAAAAGAGTTTCCACCCAGTCGCAATTCCGCATTTCGCGTTTGGCGGTGCAGCTTCTAACAAATTCCGATAATCATCACCACTCACCACCCGCAGCCAATCAGCGCTCCCAGAATCTCCACAAAAATGGTAGGGTTCCTGATCTAGCCAAAAACGCTGAGGGTCATCTGAAGCAGGTACGCATATTTGAGGATGGCTACGAAGACCCTCATGAAGAGTAGCCATCCCACACTGAGCGGCCCCAACCAAAAAAAAGCTTGTACGCTTCACTTGTAGATCAAAATCCCTTTCATACCATTTAGTTGCTTCAATCGCTGATTGCTCACTCTCTTCACCCTCGTCTTCCTCTCGTAAACTAGCAAACGCCATCTTTATGAGAAAACCTTGAAATAAGTCAGAATAATAAGAATTTTACTTTTCCTAATTGTTTTCCCTGCTACCATCCATCTATCTATGACCTATGTCTTTGGCGACATTCATGGGTGCTTGAACTCTTTCAACGCTCTAATCGATCAAATCACACCCACAAAGGATGATTTAGTGATCACACTTGGTGACTACATTGACCGCGGACCATCTTCAATGGGGGTCATCGACCGTCTCATCGAACTGCGCTCTGAACTCAACTTAGTCTGCCTACGGGGAAACCACGAACTTATGATGGAGGAAGCACGTCAAGGGCCCCCAGCTTCTTCTTTTTGGCTTCTCAACGGAGGAATCGAAACTCTCGAATCTTACCAATGTCGTTCGCTTTCTCAAATTCCAGAAAAACACTGGCAATTTGTGAGCGAGCTTGAGAGCCATTGCATCGTCGATCACTACCTCCTTACTCATGCGACTCCCCCTCATCGGGGCTCAATTGAAGACTATACTGACGACGATCTCTACTGGTCTCGCTTTCATGATCTCGAAGAACGGGAAGACGGCTATATTCTCGTTTGTGGACATACCCCACAAGAAGATCGAAAACCTGTTCTAACAAATGGACACATCTGTCTCGATACAGGCTGTGTCCACGAAGGCTTCCTCACCGTTCTCACCTTGGAAACTGGAGAGTACCTCCAAGCCAACGAACAAGGACATCTACGAGATGGAAAACTCGAACTCCCAGTGCTCGCAATGCATAGCTAGTTCTGAAAAAAGCGAAAATGCCCTGTAATTGGAAAATCAAAAAGGCGATTTTCTTCCTTTGTCCCAGAGCCAATATTGTGAATCACAAAAGGCACCCCGCTAGAACTCTTCTTATCAGAAACAACCATAATATGCGGAAGTCGACCTGCAACCGTGCATGTCACCAAATCACCAGGTTGATACTCTGAAGCTTTATCACTCACCGGTAGCGATTTCCCCTTTCTGCTCAAGTAAGTTTCAAGATTAGGCACTCTGCGATGATCAATGCTGCGATCGGTTCTCCTTAACCCCCATATTGTAGGATAACTTGAAAAATGAGCCCGCATATCTTCGTGAACCAATTTCTGAAGATCGGCTCCCGTCTTGCGCAAGGCTCGCACGACAACATCAGTACAAACCCCTGTTTCCTTCGGAACATCACCCCCCGGATAATCTAACGAAACGTAATCCGGAACGTAGCGTATCGTCACTCCAATTTGTTCTCTAGCAGCCTTTACAATGGCTAAGTTAGTCTGCTTTCCCAGCAACTCTTCTGAGCCTGCATTCTCCTGCCCATTTACGCTCAGAGTGACCACCCCAATTATGAGCGTCAAAAAACGAATCATCATTCTTACATTCTCAGCAAGAAGAACATTTGTTTCAACTTAAAATAGAATCTTCTTCCGAATCAGACCAAGAAAAGAGAGACTCACTTCCTCATAACCTAGTAATTTTCGGTCCAAGAACTCTCCACTGGCGGCAACAATGGATGCGCTTGGCTAGCATCACTTCTCACCGGTTGAAAACGACTACCAGTTGCTCGTAGAGGCCTGAATTTTTCAGAGAACGCCTCGACCTTGAAACCCAAAGAATCTTGCTCCTGGGACAAGAGGTTCATCAAAATTTCATGAGTACCCTGTTGCTCTCTGAGCACTTCGACCTCAGCCGCCACATCTTTGAGCATCGAAGCGAAACCAGCCCGATCCTTATCACGCTCAAGCTGAAAGCTCTCCTTCAATTCCGCGAGAGTCTCCTTTACCTGTTGATTCATCTCCTCGCCCACTTGAGCCACTTCCAGCTGTTCTTTCTCTTCTTCCACGATGAGATGTTGCTCAGCCACTTGCTTCTCCACGTGCCCGTAATGGTTGAAACCAACGGAGGCCATTCCTCCGAGCGACATCGCAGCAGTAATAATAGTCAATTGTGGGCTCATAATTCTTTTGATTCTGTAGTGGTTTTTGGCAAAGAGGCGAGCAACGACTTCAAGTGCTGCAACATCAGCGCAAGTTCATCACCGGTTTGACCTAAATTCTCATTCTGACTAATCAGAACACTATCCATCTTCTGACCTGAAGACATTGTAAGATGATCGACAACAGCATTCTTCAAAGCCTTATCATCGTTCGGCTTGAGCATGTATGAACGCAATAAAAGCCGTTTCTTCTCTCCACTTTTCAATTCAACCCACTTTTCAATGAGCGGTCCATCAGACGAAGCCACAACCTTCCAGCCAGCAGGAACTTCCCCTACCACTTGAAACTCTTTCTCCTTCTCCTCTTCCCCAGAAAGAGCTGCGAAACTCAGAACAAAACACCCAAGATAAATTTTCCAATGCGCAATCATGATCTTCATTTTTCTAGATGATTACTCAATTTTCCCTAACACTTCTTTGTTTTCCAAAACTGAAGTAGGGCTCGAGTTTGAAACAATTCGATTCCAGTTTTCCAAAAGCTCAATCCCATTCGCCTGCACTTCACGCACCTTCTCAAGATGAAGTTCAATATCTCTTGCTAAAATTTGCGCTTCAAAAATTGATTCCTCATTCCAAGACAACAAATTTTCGGGATAAAAAACCGACAACGAAACCGAAACCTTCTCAAGTTCATTACTAAGAGATTCCACCTCGACAATTTGTTCTGCACTAAGAACCGTTTGCCGTAGAACAGGCTCAGAGATGACCTCAGCTTGTTGTGCTTCAAACCCAGGAAGGGCCTGAGTCGTCAACATTCCTGCATCAGGAAAAGGAGAGAGTTCTTCTTGCGCCACCGCTTCCACAACAGATTCCTGCGGACTCACTTGCTGCACTATTTTCGAAGCCACCAGCCCTTCCTCCGAGACCCCTTCCACAATCACCGGCTTAGTCACATAGAGAAACAAAAATATCCCCGTAAGAGTCGTACTCAAAAAGAGAAGCGGTGGATAAAATCGCGCCAAAGATTTCGTTTCACTCTTATCAACTTGAGATTTTGGCAAAGGACGTCCCTCAACCGCAATTGGTAAAGGTTCATTCCAACTGCGAATAGGAAAAGGCTCCACCGATGATGAATTAGGCGCCGAAATCAGTTCAGTATCCTGATCCAAACGACGTATACGATATCCTTCAGCGCTCATAGCGGGTTGCATAGATGATTTCAACATCACTTGTTGAAGTCGGAAATTTTGTTAGAGTTAACAGCTTCGAATTGACTACCAAATGTCTGACTACTTCGCCTTGATCGGAAAAAGCCTGCACACCAGGAAGTGATTCTTTACCAGCTGGATCAAATATTCCAGTATTTCGGTATATTTGGAAAGCTAGATAATCGTCATCTTGACCTTCTGGGCTGATTCTAATATCGATTCCGTCGCTAAAAACTCGCAGGATGATCTCCCCTTTCTGAATTTCGCTCGTCTTACCTAATTTTGTAATCACTGCTTCCGTAACGCGAAAGGAACCAATCTCACGAAACTGCGTCGGCTCTGGTGCTACTGGCACAAGAGTAGGCGACAATTCGACTGCACCGTACACTAATGTAGCGACTGTTAGAAAAATTAAAAAGCGAATCACTTGTTGAAGAGGGAAATTGAGTTAGAACGAATGGCTTCGAATTCACTACTAATTGTCTGACTCCTTCCCCTTAATCGGAAAAAGCCTACACACTAGAAAGTGATTCTTCACCATCGGCCTGAATAATCCAGCATTCTAATATATCAGGAAAGCTAAATTACCGTCATCTTAGCTTATCTGAACTCATTCGAATATCGATTCCGTCACTCAAGACTCGGAGGGCAATCTCTCCTTTTCAAATTTCACCCCTTTTGTTCAATTTCGCGACCACCACTTTCGTAACGCAAAATAGAACTAATCTCACAAATACGTGTCGGCTCGATCATGACCGAAACAAAAGCCTGCGACAATTTGCCGCAATAATTCATCCTCACCACTAATTAATGATTGTCGCGCTGTTAGACGAACAGAAACGAATCATTATCTACCGACATCCCACAAGGAATCAGAATTAGAAGCAGATTCATCATAGCGTGCCCCTCCAAAGACAAAAAAAGGAGGAGTCGCAGCCACATTAATCGTCAGCACCTCCCCATTCAACCCAACACCGGTCGGAAGAGTCGGAACTACGCCAGGTTGCGGAACAAATCCGGGTAAATAAGTAGCTACGTTGGCAGCGGTTAAGGAAGCCGGCCCAAGCTGAGGATTGTCTGCCAAAAATTCGATCTGCGCAACCTCCACCTGACGGAGAATCGTCGAAGCATCTTTAGCCTTCTGCCAATCACGAATAGAATTAGAAGACCCAAAGAATATTCCCACTAGAGCCAATAAAACGAGCACTACCAATGTAAGCTCAATCAGCGTTAAACCTCTCGCAGCTCTTCTTGAACTTCTAGCACTTAAAGCTTTCATGACAATACATTAACAAATATAATTAATAATGCACTAGTTTTTAAAATAATTTCTTAGCGATCAGATTCAGTGAAAATCGCGATCGACTCCCGAAGATTCGCCATAAAGACCTCATCGTTACGAAGAATCTGGAAAAGTTTCACCGAACCAATGGTAAGCCCCACTAAAGAAATTAGCCAAAAGACCGAGAGCAATACACTCTTTCCTCCTTTCGGAGCAATCAATGGCTTGAGTGGAGTTTTCTTTTCCACCACTTGGGTCGCATACATCAATCCCCCTTCATCCAATTTCTTAACCAACTTGTTTGTTGAAGCATTCGAGTTTGTAATCAGACGATAGCGATATCGATTCGTCGCTGATTCAGGTAACTCACGAACTTTGACTCCGCCCGGCAGCTTGTCAGGCAGACGCATAGTATAAACATGAGTTTGTAACAGAAATTTCTCTCGAAGCCAATGGTCAGCAGCAGTAAGCATAATATAGAGGGGTTAGCCAGCGAAGCCAGCGCTCATCATTCTTGGTCCCATCAAAAAGATAGGCATAAAGGTACCAATAAAGACAGATGCGATTAAAAGAACCGCAGCAATAAGAACAATCAGATTCAGTATTGCAGTAAAATCAGCCATATGATTCTGAGCCTCCTCTTCTAACATTTCAGCGAGAAGCTTAAGCTGATCATCCAAAGAAGCAGTACGCTCTCCAATCGCAAGCATATGCACCACTTGATCATCTGCCGAAGTATATTTGCCAAAAGCCGACGTAATTGGTACTCCAGTATGTTCGTATTTATCAGCCGCAGTTAAGAGCTCCTGGTAGAAAGGAGTTCGTTTCACACTATTGGCTGAAACTCGAATCGACTTAGCCAAATTAATCCCATTAGAATAAAGTAATTGCATCGTTCCTAGGAAAGTCGATTGACGAAGACTCATAATCAAAAGACGGAAAATTCTCCATTTTGACATCACAAGAACCATCACAAAATTTCGAACCTTATCCACAAAAGCCACCACGCAAATAATGGCAATGACCAAAGGAACCACGAATAACCACACATCTTGAGTAAAGTGACTGACCTTGAATGCAATTGCCGTAAACCCATCTGGTTCTTGTCCAACCCCAGTCAGCATCGCCTCTACTTGAGGGACAATTTTAACTTGAGCCATAATGAAAGCTCCAACCAAAATCGAAATCACAATTGAAGGCATAATTGTTGCCTTTCGAACTGCGGCTTCAAAAGTTAGGTCTGATTTGATCCTCTTAGCTAAAGAATTAAACGCTTGATCGAGTCGACCCGAATCAGATCCTGCCTGAATCAGTCCAATTGTCATATCATTAAAACGTCCTGATTTTCGAAACGCTTCATGGATCGAAACCCCAGCAGTAATCTCACGATTCACTTTCATCAAATCGTTCGAAAGACCTTTGTCAGGCAGACCATGCGCATAAAAGCGAATCGCATCAGCGGTATTAATCTGCGCTTTCAACATCGCGCCGATACCACGGAACAATTGTAATTGCGTTTTCTTATTTAGAAGTCTCGGAGCCGCAGGCCCGATCGTCAAAAAAGGTTTCGCTTGTTTCTTCACCTTTGTTCCTTTACGAACAGAGGAAGAATTTTGAGGGGCAGTTGTACTACTATTCATCGGTATAAGTCATGTCAATGACCTTGCTAAGAGCAGCAAGATCTGTTTTTCCTTCAGCAAAGCTCTTCAGCCCGCTCTTTCTCAAATTCGGTAACAAACCCTCTTCTTGGACTCTGAGCTCCAATTCATAAGGAGTGAGTACCCCCTTCGAAAGTTCATCAGAAATCTTAGGAGTGATAGGAATGATCTCTAAAATCGCCGAGCGACCAGAATACCCAGTCTGACGGCACTCTCCACATCCTCCCTTTAAGGCCTGGAAAACTGGCTTATCTGCCCATTCATCACCCAAATTAAAAATTCTCCGCTCCCGTTCAGGAACTCCATCCATCGCTTGTTTACAATGTGGACAAAGCACCTTCAAAAGACGCTGTGCACAGGCCGCTTTCAAAGTTTGCGCAATCTTCCAACGCTCAATTCCCAGTTGTTCAAAGCGCTCAATAATCTGAGAAGCTCGTGGGGTGTGAATAGTTGTCAGAACCTTGTGCCCAGTAACAGCAGCTTCTACTGCTAATTCGGCTGATTCTAAATCACGAACCTCACCCATAAGAATAATATCAGGATCACTCCGCATAAAGGAAGTAATCATAGGCTTAAACTCTTCAGCACTTTTCAAGTCACAATGCGTAACTCCACTAATCTCATCTTCCACCGGGTTCTCAAGAGTCAGAATATTAACCTCAGGGCGGTTTAATTCTCGAAGCATAGCGTTCAAGGTCGTCGACTTACCAGAACCAGTCGGCCCACTCATCACAATAATTCCCGCCGGAACCTTCATCACCCGATCAAGTTCAAAAAGTGTCTCATCATCGAAAGCGAGCGAGCCCTTGCCTAACGTCACATTGATGTGGCTTTTATCCAAAAGACGCATCGTCAAGTGGTAACCACGATAAGTACGGTGACGCTCATATCGAATATCGATTGGACGATGAAAATATGAGATTGTGAAACGGCCCGAAATCCCTGGTTTGGTATTCCGAGTCTCAGTTGGCAATTTCATCAAACTGAGGAAAAAGGCGTCGATCCGATCTTTCAATTTCATCGGAATCTCATTTTTATCTCCTAAATCCCCATCAACACGGAAGCTATAATAAAAAACTTCTTTCTCCACTTTGAAGTGGATATCGGAAGCCCGTAACTTGGTTGCGGTAGAAAGAATGGTCGCCGCAAGACGAGCAATAGGCTCTTCATACTCTGCGGTAACATCGAAATCCTTAATCTTATCATCGTCATTCTCAACTTCGATGTCCTCCAACTCAGCTTGATCAGGACCCGATAAACTTGAAAAACGCTCAATCGCTCCACTAATTTCAGAAGAAGTCGTAACGACCTTCTCAATCCGCATCTCAGGAAAGCGAACGGAAAGATACTCATCGGGAAGTTGAGACCAAGGATTAGCAAGAGCTACTAGAATAACTCCTTCTGTTAGGCAAACCGGAGTGAAACCTTCTCGAGTGAGAATAGCAGGATCACATTTTTCCAAAAGTTTTGGATCACAGAATTCCGCTAACTTCGGTAAAAATGATATCCCATTAACCTCTGCTACCGCAGACATGAAAATCGGACGAGTAACTCGGTTTGCTACCTGATCGTGAGCCAATTTACCGTGGGCAGAATCATGCTTGCCGAGACAATCAATGATCTGACGGCTAACAACATCGTTAAAACGAATTCCATCAAACTCAATCATTTCGCAAATTGCCTTTCACAAACGTTGTCCCAAGTTTTTAAATCTAACAAAAACATTGAAATATAAGGAGTGATTCCATTCTGTTTTTGAAAATATTTCGTAACAAAAGTAGCAAAATAGGCCCCAGCCACTGGATTGAGAGTTCCAAAGCCAAGCACATCAGTATCTTCTGCATAGATCAAAGGACACTTCACCTTCCCAGCAGCTTCAAAAACTTCCTGATGATTCTCAAAAAATGGAGAAGACCCTAACAACTTTCCAGCAAAAGGAATCAACGAGTAACGCTTCTTAACAATAGGGGCAACTGCCCTTCCCCATTGGGTAATGACGCCTGCTTGCTTGCTTTCCTCGATTTGCTTAAGATTCGACATCACTGGAAAGATATCCCCCGAGCCAATCCCATTCGTAATTAGATAATTCTTAAAACCATCTTTTTCAGGTTTCTTGACGATCCCTGCTTTGGTCAAAATATCGAGAGTCTCCTCTCTAACCACTGTTGCAAGATCACCAGCATTAGCTACCGGTCGCGGAGCCGCGACCGATACAGGAGCTGATTTTCTTAATACCTTCATCAATGATAATATGAATTATTACAGTTAGAACTAGCGGCGAGTATTTTCAGTATCACGGGACAAGTCGCGACGAATCGCTCTCATCGTACGACAATAATCAGACTCATGTGCCTGACCAGGAACCGCAGGATTGATGTGATCATGGCCGGGTTTCAGGCCGAGAGTTTGCTGCACGCGATTCGAAGTTGCATAATTTTGCGCCTCATCTTCTGGTGAATAAGAGGTCGGAGTTACTACGAAAATGAGACTCGAGCTTTCTTTGGTGTCTTCTTTACTTTTGAACAGGAAGTTCAAGAACGGAATATCTCCTAGGATCGGAACTTTCGTATCTGCCTTTGATGTCGCTTCAGTTAGAAATCCTCCAATCAAGAGCGAATGTCCATTTGGAATACGTGCAATGGTTTCAATCGAAGACTCTGCAACTCGAGGAAACACTCCATTGAGTCCTTGAACTTCTTCCACAACTGCCGCCGAGCGAGGACGCATTTTGATACGAATTGTCCCATCTGGTAAAATTTGAGGAGTGACCGCAACTGTAATTCCTATTTCTCGAGTCGTTGCAGGATCCCCAACAGGATCACTCTCATCAATCCGGTAACGAACTTCTTCAGTTTGAGTACTAACCCCTGTTCCCGCTGTAGTCGTAGTGGTAATAATCGGGAAGCGATCAATTAAGGAAACTGTAGCCTGTTCATTATCTTCTGTAATGATGACCGGATTTGAATTTTGAGTCACTAAATTTCCCTCGTTCAAAGCGCGAATCACTCCGTCGAGCTCAAATGGAGAAAGAACAAAATTACTATCAGAAGTAGAGATTCCAGCAATCCCACCAGTAGAAGCCACTCCAAAAAGATCAGCTAAATCAGCTGCTGCGCTTATACTCAAACCACTCTCACCTAGTGTTGCCGCCCAATTGACTCCAAGCCGAGACGCAGCAGTACTATTCACTGTCAGAATTTTAATTTCGACTACTACTTGACCCTGAGGTTTGTCGACAGTCTTGAAAAAATTCTCAACTCTATCAATACGTTGAGGAGTATCGATCACAATCACAGTATTTGTCTTTGGTTCGTAGTTCACCAACCCAGTGCCTGGAGAAAGGTAGGGCTGTACCAAATTTTTAATTCCCTCAATGTCACTCGGCCGTAGGTAGCGTAGTTGATAATGCCACTCCTTACTTGGAAGGTCCGTCATCTGATCCTTAGTTAGAGCATAAACGGTGTTTCCTTTCTCATACATTTCAAGCCCGTACTGGAAAGCAAGCTCTTCCATCCTAGCTAAAGGATTGCCAGCAAGAAGACGCCCCGTCACCCGAAACTCTTCAGAAGCAATCCGAGGATTGTGAAAATACTGCCTATCCGCATTCTCAGCAAGAAGCGCGAAAACATCGTTCAGATTTGCATCAGTCAACTCATAAGCTCCCGCTGAACGATCGATCGCAGGAATCGCAGGTTCAGGAATCTGTTCCTCTTGCAAAGGCACCCCTTCAGGAACAGCTTGCGACGCCCCTGTAGGAGAGGTCTGAACAGGCGGTGAATCCAAAGGCGGCGGCTCAGGAAGATACTCATCGAAGGCAGGAAGCTCCTCTTCATTTGATGATTGAGTGAGCAACGACTCATCAGAGTTTTGAGCTGAGAGAGACGAACCCAGTAACAGCGGCATTGTGGCCGCAAAGGTTTGTAGGAATTTTATTGGCAATTTTAGCAGTTTCATATTTTGGCAAGGTTTGAGAGTGACTAAAAGCTTCGGTCAGTTTTTTTGACCTAAAGCTGTTTGATTAAGTTCGATTCGAACGGGCTCCGATCTGGAACCTTTACTATTAATCCGTTTAATTCCGAAATTACTTGGGGAACGATTTCCGCCGCGCTGGATACCCGCTCGAGGTTTTTGAGCAGCACTAAGAAACAATTTTCGAGTCTTCACATCACGAAACCACGCTCCATCAGAGCGCACGGTTTCCAATTTCAATTGCACAGGTTCACCTTGATAATCAAATGCAATAGTCTGACCTGCACGAATTGCTCCGTTGTCCTTTATAATGACCAAATTGTTAGCGGTATCCATCAAAGTGAGAGAAAAATTATCGACAATTGTCTGCATCGGAATTTTCTGAGCCTTCTTCTTCTGAGTAGGAGATTGAATTCTAGTTTGAGCAATCTCCGCCGCCTTTTGTGGATTTTGCGGTCTTCCAAAGATATCATGACTTTGCGATGAGATAGCCAGTAATTTTCGCTTGTGAGTAACAAACGTCTGAATCTGATCGAGATGATCACGCGCATCATTCATCTCGACCGTTTCCGCCTGCATCATTGAGCAGCCGAGACAGCTTAAGAATAGTTTTTGAATTAAAGATTTCATTTTTTCCATGCTGAATAAGAAAGCTCAGCGGTTAAGAGCGACGAATTTTGATCGGGCTCCAGTTTCATTGAATTGAGGCTAAGATTGGGCATCCGTGATTCCAGAGAAAGAAGACATTGCTGGATTGACTGAAAAGTTCCCGAAAGAGATACCGTGAAGCTTACACTGGGCTGACTACTCATTGCTCCAATTCCTGTTTCCTTATTTACAAAGTTGAAATTGTTCTGCTTGAAAGTCTGAGTTCCCCTATACTCTTGCGAAATTTCTTTCAGAAGACTGGTCACTTTTCCAATATCGGAATTTTGAAGAACTACTTCCCAACTACCTTTGTATTCATCAAAGCGACTCAGACGAACTTTTAAATTCTCGTCGGTTTTTTTCTGAATCTGTTGAGCTTTAAGATTGGCCTTACGGGAAATATATTCCGTTTCAACTTTCTTTTTTCTCGAAGAGATTAATCCGAAAAGTAATCCAACCACCAAAAGAGGAAGGAAAACTCCAAGAAGAATAACACCAATTTTAAATCGAGGGTTCATAAAAATTAAAGTTTTGAGGTTGGGACTGAAAGAGGGTCACTGGCTTCAATTCGTTGAGTCAAATCAAGGTCGAACGTATAAGCAAAAAACTGATCACTCCCTTGCGGCGCAGAAGGTTCGTAATTTGGGTTTTCGGAAAGATTCAAATTGACCGAAAGGTTGCGAGAATTCGGGCTCATATCCATTGAATTGCTTCCAGTTTCAATTCTCACTTTTTCGAAAACTTCAGCCATTCCTTCCTGAGAATTAACTCGACTCAAAGCACCTTGCGTTGCGGACTGTGTGGCTAACCCCCTAATGACCCATTTTTTGGAAAAGCCCTTAGCTCCTCCTTGTGGAAAACCTGAATCTCCGACTGCAGAATACTCAGCAGAAGAAAATTGAACAGACCCATCGGACGGGAAGAGTCTAGCACAAAGCTCCATCGCAACCCACCCTTTAGAACGTTCACTCAAAAGCTTCTCGGTTTGTGTAAGCTTAGAGATTTCTGCGGTCAGATTCGTAGAATTTTTTGCTCCATTCGCATTACTTTTCCACTCTGCAGAAGAAGTCTTCTTAAAATTGATTATCCCCACATAAGCAGCAAAACCTAAGCAAGCAGCTAATCCAATACGTCCCAGCCCTCGACCTAAACGCAAAATTTTCATATCAGCTACTCCAGGCAAAGAAGCTAACTCCGCCTGACTTGGCGAAAAGAAGTCTTGCAAATGATAACCCTCGGAAATCGTAGTCCCAAAAGTCTCGGTCTCTCCAAAACCTAATCCTGGATTATCATCTGTTACCTCATAAACACTCAGCTCGATATACTGTTCTGAATTTTGGTCCGTAGGAGGAAGAAAAACTTGAAAAGGAAGCTGAAAAAGAAGTCGAGAAAGCTCATCCTCTAAAGGGACAGGAGTCGTTAGACGACAATCAAAGGCTTTCACCGTCATCTCAGAAATCTCCACCGATGCGGCTGTTGTCGCCAGCACGGTCTCTAAGTTTGGAGGGAGTTCTCCTTGCGAATGCCTCAGAGAACGGAGAAGAATCAATTCACCTTCTGTATCAAAAAAACTACAGAAAGAAAAACTATCATAACGTAGCAAAGTACAAAAAGCCGTCTCCTGAGGACCAAACGTCCTTGGTAGTCGGGAAAGCAAAAGCAAGGGTGAACTCAAGGCTTGAGTTCGAATTGGAAAATTAGAATTACTTCCTAATTCACGAAAAGCAGCTAGTAGATTCTCCCCATGACGATTACTAGCGACCGCAACCCTAGAAATGTCTGCTTGTGGTGAAGCAGGAACCGGATACACCCGAAAGGTCATATCCTCTGCCGAAAGTGTTCGATCCTGTAGCACTGCGCTGGGATCAATTTTAATAACTTCATCCACAGAAAGACCGGGATACTCTTCCTCCCAATCCTGTTCTGGAAATTCAAACACAGAAGCATCTTTATTGAGATGAAGAACAACTCCTAGCGAACGAGTACTTCGTGAGAGATATTCACTTCGAAATTCGTTCAAATACTGCTCAAGAACATCTTCATCAAAATTATTGGGAATAGTCGCAACTTCTTTCCATTGCCCTTCTTCACTAAAATCTTTGTAGAAAGCACGATATTCAGTAACTCCCGCGAAAAGATGAAGTTGATGAGAAAGCGAAATCGCATCACGATACCAATCAGGATTCTTACCCCGAGA
>CAZUEC010000013.1:0-14618 GCA_964618865.1 uncultured Roseibacillus sp.
GCTGAAGAATGGAGTGTGACGTCCACCTTCGTCCTTGGAGAGAACATAAATCTCAGCCTTGAACTTCATGTGAGGAGTCACGCTGCCTGGCTTCACGATAACCTGACCACGCTCAAGGTCTTCTTTTTTAAGTCCACGAACAAGGAGTCCAACGTTGTCACCAGCGCGACCTTCGTCGAGAAGCTTACGGAACATTTCGATGTCCGTGATGGTGGTCTTTTGAGTGTCACGAATACCGACAATCTCAACTTCTTCCATTTTCTTAATGATACCACGCTCAACACGGCCAGTAGCCACGGTTCCGCGTCCTTCAATTGAGAAGACATCCTCAACAGGCATCAAGAAGTCCAAATCAACAGGTCGCTCAGGCTCGGGCACGTAGGAATCAACTGCTTCCATAAGCTTAAGAATCGCCTCTTTGTGTCCAGCATCACCCTCAAGTGCCTTGAGAGCAGAACCCTTAACGATTGGGATATCATCGCCAGGGAATTCATACATGCTAAGAAGTTCACGAACTTCCATCTCAACGAGTTCAAGAAGCTCTTCGTCATCAACCTGATCAGTCTTATTCAAGAAGACTACGAGAGCAGGAACACCAACCTGACGAGCAAGAAGGATGTGCTCACGAGTTTGTGGCATTGGACCATCGGCAGCAGAAACAACAAGAATTCCACCGTCCATCTGGGCTGCGCCAGTAATCATATTTTTGACGTAGTCAGCGTGACCAGGGCAATCAACGTGTGCGTAGTGACGGTTCCCCGTCTCATACTCAACGTGCGCAGTCGAAATAGTGATCCCGCGCTCTTTTTCCTCGGGAGCAGCATCAATTTCATCGTATGCCTTCGCTTCACCGCCACCAGCCTCAGAGAGGATAGTAGTGATAGCCGCTGTAAGAGTAGTCTTACCATGATCAACGTGCCCGATCGTGCCAATGTTCACGTGGGGCTTGTTCCTTTCGAATTGTTCTTTCGCCATTTCCTTAGTTTAATTTGCGGATTTTTCTCCCGGGACCTGGAGCTTATGGGGGGAATTGAACCCCCGACCTCATCCTTACCAAGGATGTGCTCTACCCCTGAGCTACATAAGCGAGTCCGGTCGCCTGACGAGTGGCAGTGACTTAATTCCCCTCGAATTGCAATCAAAACTTGCAATAGAAAAAAAGAGCGACCGCCCCGCGAAAAGCGGGCGGGACGTTAGCAAGGAGGCGCGAGCTGTCAAAATCAAATTGTGCAATCAAAGAGAATTCCGAAAGAAGCACTGCCAAACATTTTATGAAAACAACGAACAACCCTCTGTTCGCTTGCTCAGTTGGTTGTTCGACCAATTTTCTAAAGGCATTGTTTTTACAGGAACGAGGATTCTAAATATTCATTCGAACAGCTTCCCGTCTCGAAATTCCCGAACGCGATTCACAGTCCCGTCTTCTAGATATTCGGTCACTTTCCCGTGCAATTGACCTCCCTGATAGTTGGCTTCATATTTTTTCTCGCCAGTTTGATAAAAACCAGTTGAGGCCCCAGAAAGAAGATTCGCCCGATAAGAAGCAATCGAAGCCACCCTGTCATCGGAGTAAAATTTGGTCTCAACCCACGAATTGTCTCCCTGATATTCAAGTAAGGTATTTTTTGAACGGTATTTCCCGCGCGGTGGCTCGTTGACCATTAAAACCTGTTTGTCACGCTCTCTGAAATAGTAAAGTCGCCCCACTTCCTTCTTTTCTCGATAAAAAGTGGTCAGATTTTTCATCGAAAGAACTCCAAAAGAATCTTCAGCCTCCTCTCGTAAAGAGCCGAAGTCACTTGCTTGAGATTGCACTCGCACGACCTTTCCCTCTTTCACTTCAAAACCAAAATAGTCGAAGTAGTAGGTCGTAACGGCTTCATCTAAATCTTCATCCTCCTCCCCTCCTTGATATTCAGTGAGTTCTTTGGTTTCACGGGCGGTTTGAACGAAATCAGCCTTTCCGTATCGCTTTTCAATCTCCACGAGGGACGGTTCGGAAGTGCAATTCGGAACTCCAATTTTCATGGTAATAAAAAATCCCCCTCTGAATTGTCGAGTTTGTCTTCGACTAAAGAAAACAGAATCAATCCTTCCTCTTGCATAATCTGGAGTAAAAAACTCGCTATCGAGCAAAATCTCACCACCTCTTGACTTCAAGACTTCCACTTGTTTGATCAGTTTCTGAGGTTGTAACCCTAGGCTTTCCTCAATTTCTTGATGACTCCATGATTCTTGGGTTGGAACAAACTGAAGAGCTCCCCGTACCGATTCCTTCACCGCTTCTCCCTGACGGCTAAACCAAAGCACATACTCTTTCCCAGACTCGAAATATCCCGCTGGCAAGCTTTGGAGTATTCTTAGCCGTTGCTCGAAATCGTCACCATCTAGGTCGCGATACACTTTGTCGGCATCATACCAGCCTTGGAAACTTCGTTTAAACTCCCCTACCACTGGGCATAAATACCACCCCTGCCAACCTCTCGGAGCAGTAAAATACCAGATAAAGTCCATATTCTCAGCTCCTTCAGGAGCGATAAATCGAAACCCATCAAAAATAGCTTCCTCCGTAATTTCCAATTCGCTTTTGCCTAACGAAATATTAAAGAAAGTTGCTTTATCAGCCTGCGAGATCTCAATTTTTTCGAAAATTTCGGTTCGAGTTTGAACCCCTTCTACCAAGAGCTTTTGAACATCCACTTCTCCTTTAGCAAAGAAGGCAAAGCATACAAACACTAACAGAAATCTCATTCCTAAGTCTTTCTGGGTTTTTCTTTGATAGGAAGAAAAACTCAACGCCTCTTCGTAGAAAAGGAAACGTAGACAAGGAAACAAACACTCTCGACAATCCGGCTTGCGCCTTGCTCACCACACTGGCAACGTTATCAGGAAATTAATTTTGAACTATGAGCGAACCATTTGCAGAATCACCCAGTCCCGTTTCATCCCCCAATGTGCAAGCCGCAAACGAACTTCGTGCTGCTGCCGGCGACAAAGCTCGTGAATTGAGTCAAACCGCAGAACAAAAAGCAAAATTACTCAAAGAATCCGCCGCCGAGAAGGCCAAGGAATTACGAGAAGTCGCCTCAGAAAAGACGGTCCAGTTTCGGGAAACCGCAGGCGAAAACGTGCAACACCTTCGTGGTGCTGCTGGTGAACAATGGCAGGATACCCGCCTGAAGTTGCGACAGTTTCATACCGAAACCGAAGATTTGATTCGTCAACACCCCACTCAGACCGTTCTTGGAGCGGCTGCCATCGGTTTTCTAGTAGGGTTGATTATTCGCCGCTAATCGTTTCTGCTACGCATGAACGAATCGAACGACGAGTCCGACCTTGCGTTCCCAAAAGGAATGGCAGCCTACTTACGGACTCGACTCCAGCTGGCAAGCATTGAGACCCAGGAGGCACTCACCCATTTTAAGGGCAAAGTCGGTCCCCTATTCCTAGTTCTCGTATGCGCAACCGGCAGCTACTTCCTGATCCTTGCCGTGCTCGTTTCTTTATTAGGGAAACTGCTTAGTCTCCTCGGGAAACACCCAATCTTAGGATGGGAACTAGCAGCTCTTCTTCTTGCCGGTCTCCACATCGCTCTGATTTTTGCGATGAAAAAGCGAATCATTCAAAAACCAACAATCCCACTCTACGAATACTCCCGAGCTGAACTCGAACACGACCGCGAATGGATCAAGGAAAACAATCCCAAAAACAGGAACTCGTCAGCAGACTAGAAGGTTATCGTGGCTCGCTGAAGCTCCCCGATGCTCGCCAAGTGCTAAGTCAAAGTAAAAACCTCTTAAACTTAGCAGGAAAGCTCCCTTCCACCATGCAAGCTCAACCCGCTCGCACTCTGATAGCGACCGCCGGCATTACCTGCCTCATCGTATTGCTTCTCAAACCAAAACGACGAAAGAAGCAAATTTCGAGCAATCTTGAGTCAAAAACAGTTCCTCGCCAGCTCGTCGCCTTTTCACTTGCAGTCACCCAACCCTTAGTTCGCGTATGGCTCACTGAACGCGCTCGCAAATGGTTACAAAAGTAAAGACATATAAAAAAAGGAAAGGTTCTTGCTCTGCGCTACCTTGCCAGTGTCCAATCAGCTGCACACCAACCCAAAAATTGATAGCTTATGTCCGAACACAAGGTTCTGGCCCACGTTGACGAATACCTGAAAATTGGCATCGAGTACGATTGCTCTGATGTCCACCTGCCGACTGCATTTCCTCCTACATGGCGTCGCTTCGGCACCTTAGCGCCGATCTGGGACGATCATCCGCCCCTTACCGCGGAGGATACCGAGCGTCTTGCGATGTCCTTCCTTGGAGAAAAAGAAAGAAAACGACTACAAGAAACTGGAGACGTCGATTTTGCTTACGCGAATGACTTCGGCCGTTTCCGCGCATCCGTAGTTCGACAACGTTTAGGTTTAGAACTTGTTTTCCGTTTAATCTCTACCCAGATCCGAACAATCAGTGAATGTGGTCTTCCCGAAAAAGACCTTGTTCCCCTCACTCGTTATCAAAACGGACTTATCCTTGTGACCGGTTCAGTAGGTTCTGGAAAGTCAACTTCGCTAGCCTCTCTCGTTAACTTCATCAATCACGACCGCGAGGATCACATTCTGACCTTAGAAGATCCCATCGAGTATGTCTTCGAGTCTGCTTCTTGCCACGTCAATCAACGCGAAATCCACTCTCACACCGAATCCTTTGAACGGGCTCTACGCGGCGCACTGCGAGAAGATCCTGATATTATTATGGTTGGAGAGATGCGTAACCTCGAGACCATCCAGCTCGCGCTCACCGCGGCAGAGACCGGACACCTCGTATTGGCCACCCTCCACACCGGAAACGCTCCAAGAACCCTAGATCGAGTTCTTGACGTCTTTCCTACCGAACAACGAGACCAAATCCGAGTCATGGTTTCTGAATCCCTGCGTGGAATTATCTCTCAACAGCTCGTCCCTAAAATAGACGGCTCAGGTCGCGCCCTTGCACTCGAACTCCTAGTGAACACCGCTGCAGTGGGAGCGACCATCCGAGACGGCAAGACCTTCATGCTACCCGGAATCATGCAAACCGGTAAGAATGTAGGCATGATCACCATGGATGAATCGCTGCGCAATCTTTACGCACAAGGCCAAATCTCTCAGGAAGAAACCCTCTACCGTTGCGAAGATAAACCGCAAATGCGTGCCTTCTTTAAATCTTAAACTTCCCCTTTTCACACTCACTATTTAACTGATTTTTCCCATGGCTGAAATCGATCGACTCTTCCAATACCTTGTCGAAAGCGGAGGCTCAGACCTCCACCTCTCCGAAGGACAACCTCCCAAAGTCCGCGTTCATGGCGCGGTCTCCGCTATTCCTGACGAACCCATCCTCGAAGGGAAATCCTTCGAAAAAATGCTTGGTGAAATTGCCGAAGAAAAAGCCTTTCAAGCCTATCTCGAAGACGGTGATCTCGACTTTGCTTATGCAATGGATGACGTCTCCCGCTTTCGCTGCAATTACCTCCAACAACAACACGGACTGGCAGCAGTTTTCCGACTTATCCCTACCGAAATCGCTTCTCTCGAAGACCTAAATCTCCCCACCATTATTAAAGAGTTCGGCCACATGCGCTCTGGCCTTGTCCTGGTCACCGGACCAACTGGATCTGGCAAATCTACGACCTTAGCAGCACTTTTAGACTATATTAATAGTAATTATAATAGGCACATCATTACGGTAGAAGAACCTATCGAATTTGTTCACCGTAATAAAAAATCCATTCTCACACAACGCGAAGTTCCTATTCAAACCCCCTCTTTTGCAGATGGCTTGCGTGCCGCCTTAAGACAAGACGCGGACATCGTTCTTGTTGGCGAAATGCGTGATCTAGAAACAATTTCTCTCGCTCTCACCGCCGCAGAAACAGGTCTGCTTGTTTTTGGAACACTCCACACTAACAATGCTCGAAAAACAATCGACCGAGTCGTAGACGTCTTTCCTTCCGACCAACAAGCGCAAGTAAGAACCATGCTCGCTGCATCCCTCAAAGGAATCGTAGCTCAGCTTCTTTGTAAGCGAGTCGATAAGCCCGGACGAACTGCAGTGAATGAAATCATGTTCACGAACTCCGCAGTCTCAGCCATCATTCGCGAAGGAGCGACTCAAAAGCTCTACGATGTGATCACACAAGGAAAAGCGGAAGGAATGCAGTTCATGGACGAAGCCATTTGGGAAAAACTTCAATCGGGGATGATTTCTGCTGAAGAAGCCTACATGAAGGCGATTGATAAGACGCGCTTCAAACGTTTCTTACCCGAAGAGATGGCTGCTCTCGGAGCAGCCAGTGGCGAAAGCCCTCTCGAACATTAAACCCTGTTAGAAAGCAGTTCTTGAAATCGAAAAGAGCCTTTCTCCTAATTGAGAAAGACTCTTTCGAAAAAAGAATGATTTTAGAGGTAACAACTCGAAGTTACCACTTCAGCTCAAGAAAGACTCCCTGATTAATTCCGTCTTGAATCTTTGGCTGAATATTGTCCGGCACCGGAAACTTAGGAACCGAATTCAAAGGAGTTAGATTGGTAGGATCAGGAATAAGCGGATTCACTGGCTCCTCTTTTGCAATCGTAGTTGCAGTCGCAGTTGGTTTGGTTTGAGTGGAAGACGTCGGCTTACGATAGCTACGCTTCTTAGTCTTTGTAGAGTTACTCACGACCTGCTTCTTCTCTACCACAGGAGGAAGGGTTGCTACGGGTGGTCTGCTCTGCTGACAGCTCGACACCAAAACTGCGACGAGGGGGATGCCTATTTGAATGATTTTCATGTTACGCGTTCTCTTTGACGGAATCCGCTTTAAAGAATTCACTCCTAGTTACCAGAAAAAAACTGAAAACTAAATTTAATACTCAGTCACTTTCTCTCCTTGCTAAGAAAATAATCCCCAATCTATCCGAAACTTCGCAAAAACATAACGCTTCTAGTATTTATTTGGCACAGAACCTGCTGAAAATTAATGATCCACAGTCAAAAAATCTTATGAAAAAAGTCGAAGCTATAATCAAACCCTTCAAATTAGAAGAAGTTAAGGAAGCCCTCGCTGAGGTCGGAATTCAAGGAATGACAGTGACCGAAGTAAAAGGCTTTGGTCGTCAGAAAGGTCATACTGAAATCTACCGCGGGAGTGAATACACAGTCGATTTCCTTCCCAAAGTGAAAATCGAAATTGTCGTCAACGAAAGCGAAGCAACTGCAGTAGCGGAAGCAATCGTTAAGAGTGCGAACACCGGTAAAATCGGAGACGGAAAAGTGTTCCTCTCTCCTGTTGAAGAAGCAATCCGAATTCGAACCGGTGAAACTGGCGGCGAAGCGGTCTCGGTAAGTTAACGATTCGTTAAACTTCTCCCCTTTTCACGCAATTCACACAAAAGACCAACCCTCTCTGGTTGGTCTTTTTCGTTTTTGTTAGGATCGTTTTTCTTCAATTTAAGCTCTCGCCACTATTGCAGTGGTTATTTTTTAACCAATAGTTGGTTACTCTTCGTCCACTTTGCAGTTTTCGTTTCGGAAAGAACCCCCTAATTTAATGTCGTGCTCGAGGTAGACCCCATCAATCTTCACTTTTCGATTCCCGCCACCGATCATCTCGGAAGAGAAGAAGTGCAAGGTCAGCTCCGCTTCCATGCTGAACAAATTGACTTCCACTGGAGATTAAAAGGAAACGTCTTCACTGGCGGACCTAGCGAGATGAAACTCATCGAAATCCCCTATCACCTCGTAGCGGAAGTGAGCATGAAACGAAAATGGTTCAAACCCACAACCCTTATCCTACGACTCGATGATCCCGCTTTAGTCGCAGAAATACCCAGTATCGAGGTTGGCCGATTAACTCTCGTAATTGACGCTCAATCCAAAGAAGCAATTAGCAAAGTTCACGACCTGATTGATTTTCGAAGATCACTTTTTCTTCTAGATGAAACAAACAAACGCCTCGAAGCGATGCGTCATTAGGCAAAAATAACCGTGCGCTTTTTTTCTTTCACTCTCCTTCTGCCTGTCCTCCTTCTTCTGACAGGCTGTGCTTCACTCACCTTTTATACCCAAGCAGCACGTGGTCAGGCTGAAATCACCTTCAAAAGAAAATCGGTTTCAAAACTTATCCGAAATCCAGAAACACCGAAGGAATTAGCCTCTCAATTGCAACTCTCTCAGGATTTAGTCAATTTTGCAGAAAAAGAACTTACACTCAACGCATCCGGCTCGTATCGCCATTTCACCAACCTGCAGCGAGAGAATGTCGTCTTCATCGTCTATGCCGCTCCTGAATTCTCCCTCGAACCAAAAACATGGTGGTATCCCATCGTAGGAGCACAGGATTACCGCGGTTACTTCAAAAAAGAAACCGCCGAAAGCTTGCGAGATCGATTGGAAGAAGAAGGGTTCGACACCTACCTTGGAGGAGTCCGCGCCTACTCTACACTTGGCTTTTTCAAAGATCCTCTTCTCAACACTTTTATTGATTATCCTGAAGTCGACCTCGCCGAACTGATTTTCCATGAACTCACTCATCACCGCTATTACGAGAAAGACGAAACTTCCTTCAACGAAGCTCTTGCCGAAGTAATTGCGCGCGAAGGAACTCGTCGATGGTTACGCAAAAAGAAAGATAGCGCTGCGTTGGCAAACTATGAACTTCGCCTGAAACGTCGTTCTCAAATTCGAAATGCGATCGAACAATCGATCGCACGATTGGAGATTCTCTACCAACAGGACTTCAGCGATGACGATCTGCGAACTCGGAAACAACAGGAATTCTCAACTCTGCAAAAAACGATTGCGCAGCTATTTCGCGGTTGGAAACAAAAGTCCAACCACTTTCTCTCCACTCCTCTTAATAATGCTCGCCTCGTCGCCTTCACAACCTACGAAGCTCTGGTTCCGAAGCTGGAAAAGTGTCTAGCCAATTATGATTACAATCTCGAAATATTTTTAACCGAAGTTGAGAAAAAAGGCCCCATGATTCTAAACCAAGAAATCCCCAGATGATTCAAAAAAGTCCTTTCCCAACGAGAATCGCAAATCTAAGCTCTCGCCAAAAGACAGGGGAGCCGACGAGGCTGAGAACTGGCATAACCGCCAACGACCCTTCGAACCTGATACGGGGAAAGCCGGCGTAGGGAGTCACTAAAAAGCATGAAGGAAGCCTTCCCCACTGTTTTTTAAATTGCCTTGCATCTGCCGTCCCCTTTCACGGAGACGGCCTTTTTATTCCTTAAACAATTCTCCACTATTCAACTACTTATGTCCCAATTCGAAGACGATCAACAAACCCTCGATCCTGAAACTGCCCATCAGCGTTCCGACTACACTGGAAACTTCGTAGAGGACATCGATAACTCAGCCGAAATTGCCACCATCGAAGCAGACCCAACACAGTTTCCAAATTCCACACGCGTATACGTCGAAGGACAAATCCATCCGCAAGTTCGTGTGCCGATGCGAGAAATTCGCCAAGACAAGACAACTCATGCCAATGGCGTAGTGGAAGAAAACGCACCCATCCGAGTCTATGATTGCTCTGGACCGTGGGGCGACCCCAGTTTCGAAGGCGATGTCACGCAAGGACTCCCGGCATTACGTTGTGATTGGATTCTTGCTCGAAATGATGTTGAGGAATACCTTGGAAGAGAAATCAAACCCGAGGATAATGGCTACCTCTCGGATTCTCACGCAGAAAACTACAACGCTAATAAAGCGGCTAAAAACAAACTCAAAGAATACCCCGGCCTTCGTCGAAAGCCTCTTCGAGCAGCAGCGGGACATCCGGTCACTCAAAAGTGGTATGCCGAACAAGGAATCATCACTCCAGAAATGGAGTTTGTTGCTATCCGTGAAAATCTGGGTCGTCTCGAAGCCTTTCGAACCGTTGCTGATCATTATCCTTCCTCCGAATCTAGCAAGCCATTGGATGCAAATTCTTCCTTAGAAGAAAAAGTAGCACAACTTGAGACGGAACTTGCCGAAGCGAGAGCAAAACTTCATCAAGCTTCCGGCACACCTGAGGGTTACTTTATGCCGAGGCCCTCAGAAATTGAGCCTCAGAAGCAAGTGGCCCGCAATCGCATGGATCACCAACATCCCGGCCAATCCTTTGGAGCTTCACTTCCTGACCTCATCACTCCGGAATTTGTTAGAAGTGAGGTCGCTCGTGGTCGCGCAATCATTCCAGTCAACATTAACCATCCCGAAAACGAACCCATGGCTATCGGGCGCAATTTTCTGGTTAAAATCAATGCCAACATCGGCAACTCCGCCGTTGCTTCCACTATTGACGAAGAAGTGGAAAAAATGCGCTGGTCTACCAAATGGGGTGCCGACACGGTCATGGATTTATCCACAGGTAAAAATATCCACGCCACCCGAGAATGGATTATTCGTAATTCTCCAGTTCCAATTGGTACCGTCCCCATTTATCAAGCCCTGGAAAAAGTAAATGGTCGCATTGAAGACCTCACCTGGGAACTTTATCGTGATACTCTCATCGAGCAAGCGGAGCAAGGAGTGGACTACTTCACGATCCATGCGGCGGTGCTCCTTCGTTTCGTAGCTCCCACAGCAAAGCGAATGACCGGAATCGTCTCTCGCGGTGGCTCAATTTTAGCCAAATGGTCGATTCATCATGGCAAAGAAAACTTCCTCTACACCCACTGGGATGAAATTTGCGATATTTGCGCTGCCTATGATGTTTCCTTCTCGATTGGAGACGGATTACGACCTGGTTCGATTGCTGATGCCAATGACTATGCGCAACTAGCAGAACTCGAAGTTCAGGGTGAACTGACCACTCGTGCTTGGGAAAAAGGATGCCAAGTGATGAATGAAGGACCAGGTCACGTACCCTTGCACCTTGTCCAAGAAAACATGCAAAAACAAATCGAATGGTGCCATGAAGCTCCTTTCTATACGCTTGGACCACTCACTACCGATATTGCTCCTGGCTACGATCACATTACCAGTGGTATTGGTGCCGCACACATCGGTTGGCATGGTTGCGCGATGCTCTGTTACGTAACCCCAAAAGAACATCTCGGATTACCCAATCGAGATGATGTTCGAGAAGGAGTAATAACTTATAAAATTGCGGCTCATGCGGCAGATCTGGCCAAAGGACATCCGGCGGCACAGGAACGAGACAATGCCATTTCAAAAGCTCGTTTCGAGTTCCGTTGGCGTGACCAGTTTGCGCTTGGACTAGACCCAGCTCGCGCCATCGCTTTTCACGATGAAACCCTTCCTGCAGAAGGAGCAAAAAGCGCCCATTTTTGCTCCATGTGCGGCCCAACTTTTTGCTCGATGAAAATTACCGGCGACGTTCGAGAATACGCAGCGAAAAACGGATACGCAGAGTGAATTTGCCTCAAGGCCCTTCTGACCTTTGCGAGTAGCTTCCTATCAGTCATTTGCTGAAATAGCAGACAGGATTCCCCTACTCGAGCACGTTCGCGAGGAACTTCTAATACCAGAAGTCTAAGCTCTCTTTTGTGCTTTAGAAAAAGCGAAAAACACCGACTACTCCGAACCTATTTCATTTCAATTCAACATTTCAGTTCAATATTCGCTTACCGCAAAAACCTAGTCTGATTGGACTGCCCAATGATTGCGCCAACTTGCCAGTTGGGTCTCAACTTTTAATTCCAAGGCCCTTAAGGATAAGCTATCAGCTCCAGAATCAATGACCGCATTCTGAATTGAACGATCATTGGAAGCGACCAGCACGGCTCGTCTCTTCGTTTGTTTTTCTGTGAGTTGTTCTACGACCGCGTCTGCGGATTCTCCTCCTTTGGCATAAATCACCATCGCCTCTCCTTCGTCTCCTTGTTGAACGTGTCGAGTGGTTCCTGTCCCATCGAAAATAATGAGGACCGCATCGTCACTCACACTTTGGTAACGGGACAACCAATCGACAAGCTCTGCTCGAGCGTGTGTCGAATTTTGGTGATGACTTATCGCAAAACGCTTTAAGCCCAAGAGAGCATTGTGGCCATCAACAATGAGTAACTGGCCGGACACCGCTCTTCCTTTCTCTCTGAATGAATCAGGAAGGGTTCGCTCTAATCAAGAATGACGACCTTACCCTGAACTCCTTGCGCTGCAGCTTCAGCACGAGCTTGCGCCTCATGTTGTTCGGGAGAGCATGACGAATCAATAGGAGCATCGGCAGCTTCCTCGCTTCGAGTCACCAGTCCTTGCTCAGTCAGCCAGTTCTCAACTTCCTCACCACTCACATCTGCTAGCATAGTGCCATTGACTTCCACGCATGGAGAGAGAGGTTGACCACTCTTCATCTCCATTTCCATCCGCATAGCTGGGTTTTTGATGATGTCTTTTTCTTCCCACTCTAATTCATACTTCCGAAGGACGGCGCGAACGCCTTCACTCCAGCCACAAAAGGTCTTTAAATAACAAACAATACTTGGTTGGTCGCTCATGACTGAGACTTTAATCTCTCTTCTGGAAACCTCAAGTTCGGTTCTCGCTCGTTTCTAAAGTTGCTTCTGATTACCTTTTCCCCATGGAAAGACCTTATATTTTCATCAATTTGGCCATTTCAGCAGATGGCAAAATTGGAATTTCTCAAAAAGGACCCTCTCAATTCACCTCAAAAACGGATTTAGCACGACTTCTACAAATTCGTCTCCGAGCCGACGCAATTTTAGTAGGTCGAGGCACTCTCGAAGCCGATAACATGTCACTTTCCATTCCCTCCACACTCAATCCAACTCAACAGCCCCTTCGCTGCCTCATTTCAAAAACAGGTCATTTTGACACCTCTCACAAAATTTTCAAAAGTAAAGGAGGTCCCATTCATCTAATTGCGACTCAAAGTAATCACCCCTCGCCTCACCCTCCCAACAGCAATTTTCACTGCCTCTCACTACCCGATTTCCTACAACACGCAAAAAAGAATCTAGGTGTTGAAAACCTTCTTTGCGAAGGAGGAGGTTCGCTCGTCAAAGAGCTCTTCAAACTTGATATCGTTGATGAAATCAACCTTACCGTGGCAGGTCATAGCCTAATCGGAGGCCAAGATGCTCCCACCATCACAGGAATTCCAAATGACTTCTTTCCAGACTCACGCCTGTTTCAGTTAACTGATTTCGAAGCCACTGAGGAGGAAGAGCTTTTTGCGACTTGGAAACGGCAACGAGACTAAATCATTTTTCGATTTTTAGAACAAACCTTCCAAAAACCGACAAACTCCTTCATTTTCCCTTTCCTCTTCCGTCGCTAACCTCCTGCCGTGGCCCATCAAACCGACACTCCGCGTCGTCCCAACTATTTTTGGTGGACTCTCATCAACCTGTTAGCGATAGCCTTTGCCGTCCTCTCTTGGACTGGATGCTACTTCATTTTTAATTTTCCCGAAAAACCGTGGAATTACTCGATTTTAGAGAAACTAGGACGTCTCCCCGAAATCACATTTTTTGAAGGTAGTAATCTCCCAAAAGCCACAACCCTACCCCCCAAACAGTTATACGGCATGATTTACCAGCGTCGAAATGACAATGAAGGTACACCTCAGCTGCTAGATCCAACCACTCTCAAAACTCTCAATCTTCAACTTAAGCGCAATTATGTCACTAACTTCAAGAAACCCATAAACTTGAATTATGTGCGGGGAACTTGGCGCATTCTCTCCGTCAGAGAATTAGAGGCCGATGATTTCGTAACTTCAGGTTTCGCCATTTTAGCGCAAGCTCTCGCCATTCCCTCCGAGCAAGAAAACTCCACCAACCCCGAGTTGCTTCCCTTCCCCGTAGAGCTCGAAATCATTCTCCCCACCGCGCCTGATACTAGGATTCCTAACAACACTGAAATCACCGCAGAAAATTCTTTCGAAATAGACCGCTCACGCAATGGACTGATTATTATTCATGTCGCAAGAGGTGGAACTGCGGATGAACCAATCAGCCGCCTCACTACGATTCCTCTTCTCAATAAGCCTTTCACTCTGACCAAAGATGCGAATATCAAATTAACTGTTCCGACTCGAGTGAACCTAAAAGCTTCTTTCCCAATTTTTGAATTCACCAACTAAGAAGTCTCCAGACAAAATAAAGCCGAACCCTCAGGCTCGGCTTAAAAAAATAAGGTCTTTCGGAACGAACTTAACCAATTTGGGTTTGCCCAGAAAGAATCGCTCCTTCTTCCATAGCAAGTGACTTGGTTTTAATGTCACCAGTAAGCTCAGACTTAGGCTTCAATTCACAGCGAGAAGAATCAATCGTTCCTTCCACTTTACCATACATCTTCACTTCTCCCGCTTTAACGTCACCTTTAATTTGAGCATTTTCACCAATAGTGACCTTCCCATTTTCGGATTCGACTTTGCCGTCAATTTTGCCGTCGATGATCATATCGTTGGAAAATTTGATGGAGCCAGTGATCTCAATTCCCTGTGCTAATACATTCGTTGCATTCGACATGGCGAAACCCTACTTAATTAACTTATCTATGACAACCGTTTTCGGAGTTCGCCCAAAATTCACTTTCTCCTTCATTGTCAATCCTCCCTCTTCCTCAACTGAGCTTATGCCTCCGGCGCATCTGTCATGATTTGAAGGCAAAAAA
>CAZUEC010000014.1:0-14523 GCA_964618865.1 uncultured Roseibacillus sp.
AGTCAAGATATCTGTAAAGCTCATCAAAGCTTCTTCATTCACCTCCGGCACAATCGTGCTTTGGTGACGACCGAAGACTTCAAAAAGAGTAGGTTGCTTAGCGGCGTTAGACATGAGGGTTTAAACAGTTTGCTAGCAATAGTTTTTTGAATTCCGTCTCTTGTCGCAAGCTCCAATGCCGCCTTACTTTTGCTTTTCAGAAAAAAAACGACAAAAATTGGCAAAAGAACCTTATCGAGTCAATTGCTCGAAAAGGTCCTCCGTCGATTCTGGCCGTCCACTTCCTTCTAAATAACTTAAAAAACTGTCAGTTGGAGACGAAGGACTACCACCTACTTCGAGATCAAACCAAAAAAAGCCGTCTTCCAACGTCCCCTTCGCAAAGAACTCTTTTCGCTGCGTTGCTCTTAATGACAACTTCTTATGATCTGGTAAACCGACTCTCAACTTACCACTTAATTGATCACCCTTCACAATCACCTCTCCAGTCACAGCGACCAAGCCCACTTCGGACAGCTCAAGCCCAGTGATTTTCACCTCATCAGAACCTCGAATTATCTCAAAATCTTCTTCCAGCTCAAACTCCAACTCTTCAAATCGGCTATCGCCATAAAGGTCTTCAAGAACCTTTAAAAAAGCAAAATTCTTAAGAGTCACATACTCAGGCTCACAAGCCAAAGTCAGCTCATGGCTTGCTGGGCTCCAAGGCCGAAAAACAAGTGTTCCGGTCGCACCATCCAACTGAGACTTGAAAAGCCTATCAAGTTCAAAACCGCCAAGCGTTTTAATCGTTCCTCTTTCAGCCTCGACAGTAAGACTGTGAATCGAATCTGAAAGAGCAAGATCACCCGAAAGTATCATATGCTGATTCTCATCTTCAAAACGCAAAGAAATCACCTTAATCGTCTCATTAAGAAACTCAAGAGTCCCTCGTTTCAACGGAAGCACACCCCAAGAACCAGCAGCCAATTCTCCTCCTGTTAGGTGGAGCTGTTTTGAATAATTGGTAGGAATGAAGCGCACCTTACTCCCCTCCAGACGGAAAGGAGAACGTGCAGAACCAAAATAAAAAGAAAAGTAATCGCAGGTATACCGTTGAAAGCCGGGTAATTTTTTCGCCTCTCCTTTTGGCTCTCCCACCTTCCGATCTGTTCGCTCGGAAACGAGAAGCTGTCCTTGCGATGCATTGAGCTCCGTCCCTTTCAGCTTTCCCGTCGCAAAGGAAACTAAATTCAAATCACCAGAAACATCAATTACTTTGAGTTGCTCCAAAAGCTCCCCATCAGGCCAACTTAAAGAAAAAGACTTCGCCGTCACCTGGCTACCCATTGGGCTTAAATTTGAAATCTTCGCACTAGCTCCCGTCTTCTTCCACAAAGTCGCAACCACAGATTCTCCAAATCCAGAACTATGATAACTTGCTAACAAAACAACAATACCCAAACCAAGAACCAGAGGAATCGTGATCACCGCAAGCACGCGCATAATCTTGAATCTCTTCCTACGTTTTTCGGCCTCCTCCTTCTTTTGTTTAGTTCGGCGTCTTCGCTTCTTCACCCTCATGACTTGGGTGCCATCTTCACGAGTGATTAACTCCCCTTCTTCCTTTTTTTCACGATCTTGATCGCGAAGACTATCCATCATTTCATCGACGGAATAAGTTTTCTTATCGGAGATATCCTTGCTCATGACTGAGAATGCCTGCCCCTCGGGCCGCTTTCGGTCTTAGTTTTGAACAGGATTTCCGCCAGGGTCAACGATTCGCACCGTCACAAAAACCATCACGACAGATTTCCTTCGAAGAAAGACATCAGAAGTGAAAAATTTCCCCACGAACGGCAAGTCCCCCAAAATAGGCACCTTATCTTCCACATCTTCGACAACCTCGTTGAGCAAGCCCCCGACAATGATTGTTTGATTAGTCGCAATCTCAAGATTGGTATTCAATCTCACCGAATCGAACAAAGGCTGAAGAATATCATTAGAAGTCACCTCTCCGCTCTGACCAGTAGCAAGAATTCCAGCTGCCCCGAAAGCTCCTTGAGTACTTCCACCAAGAATAGGTTCTCCATAATTAATGAAACCTAGAAACTCATCCATTTGCAGGTTAAAAGAGAGCTCCGTTGTCCGACGATCCGCACTTACGGTTGGCTGAACTTCCAACACAGTCCCGAGCGTTCTTGTTTCAAAAGCAGTCGGATGAGAAGGACTAGCGAAGAATGAAGTCGGGCTGAACACCTCCCCCGCCGCCACGTCGATCAAAGTACTTGTTCCAATCGAGTTCGGAATTTCAGGTGGTTCATACTCAGTTGGATAAATAAACTCCTGTCCGATCTCGATAATCGCCTGCTGGCCAGACCGAGTCACCACAGAAGGCTGAGAGATCAAGTCTGTGCCTGTCTTCTGATCTAAACCTCGCAACAATACCGAAAGACCTTGATCGTTAACCAAACCAACCAAGGATAAAATACCTGGAGCAGAGCTAATGGGCGTGGTTGCTGCACCTCCCGGATCCTGAACAGAGCCAAAAAGCCCCGTCACTGTTGAAGGAACCACTCGTTGGACCTCATTTTGCACAGCCTCAATGGCATCTCCTGTAACGGCGAAATCACCACTTCGTAAACCAGAAGTAAGAGGTTGCGCCCCAAAGGGAAGCGGAAAATCACCAGGACGCGTAATCGATCCCGTAAAATCACTCTGACGACCATTTCCGAGTGTTCCCCCTCCTAAAACTAAGTCCCCATTAGCCGCTAAGCTTTGCAAAGTGGCATCAAAACTCAGCTCTTCGAGATTTTCCTGATCAATACGAACAATCTTAGTCTCAATAATAACCGCAATGGGTTGAGTCAGATTAACCGTATCCACCAAAGTGCGGACAAAATCATGCCCCGTTGAGGTGGTCTTCACAATCAGTTGACCAATCCCCGAATTAAAATTCGCACTTGCCCCACTCGGAAAAGGAACCCCCTGTCCTTCCAAAAATTCTTGCGCAGTCAAACGAGGAGCAAGTCTGCTCCCCTGCTCGTTTGAAGTTTCAAACGGATCCTCATCTCCTGAAGGTCCACCTGCAGCTTGATCCAAAAAGTTCGGCGGCACCTTGTAACGACGAACCACTAAATCGTCCGTCACTCCATTAGCAGGTTGAATAACAATTGCAAAAGGATCGACCCGGTAGGTTGTCCCCGCTTGCTGAGTCACATAATTAAGAACCTGCCGCAAAGGCACATTTCGCAGTCGCAGACTAAACCGTTTCTGTAGAATGAGCTCAACTTCCGGCGAATTCCCAGAACCCATATTAAGGACAAATCCAACTCCCTTATTTTCCTCAATAATCTCAGGATCAAGAATTCGAGATTGAGCTTCCAAGTATTCAACCGCTTCCTCGAGAGAAATCTCATCCAAGTCGACAAACGGAATCACGATATCATCCAATTTGTTATTGTTTTGCGAGATACTACCTCCTCCAATTTCCCCTGCAATATCAGTATCGAAAGCTCTCAGATTATTTGCATTCTCCTTAAACTCCCAACCAGCATCCACTTGGCTAAGCAACTCAGCTCTCGTCTGATCACGAACAGAATCCGTGTAATTAGAAGCTTGAGCTTGAGTTCGCTCCATCCCTCGACGAGCAGCCGTATTGTAAGGATCAACCCGCAAAACCTTTTGATAAACGGCGATCGCACTGTCAAAATCACCCAGATTATAAAATCCCTCCGCTTGATAAAGTAAACGACGCACTTCATCGACCTTTTGAGCGAGTTCCTTTGTGGCAGAAGCATTCACTCGGATCGGGTCATCGAGTTGAGCTCTGAACTTTTGGGCTGGAAAATACTCAGGATGAACATTCTCACCAAGAACCTCATCCACCAACCGAATCGCTCCTTCGCGATCTCCCTTTCGATTCAGAACCCGCGCAGCCTGAACTGCAGCCTGAGCATAACGCTCTCGAGCGGCCTCTCGAAATGCTTTCGTCTTATCACCGTCTGGAACACGAGCAAAAGCTTCACGATAACTCTGCACCGCCCCTTGAAAATCAGAACTAGTGTAGGCCTCGTCCCCAGCCAAAATAGCCTCCTCAGCCGCAATCACATTATCTCGACGACGCAAAGACTCTTCCTGCAAAGTCGATTGCCCTGACAAGCTCGCTGCCAAACCTAAACAAATAAGGAAAGGTCGCCCCCAAACTACCTCTATTTTTAACCCGCTTTTCTTCAAAATTGTCCCAAGATTCAAGTGCTCTCTGGCGAGTTATAAACAGTCAAATACGTTCCCGCCACTCCTAAATTTGTTCGGACTGACGGGAACGGCCTTATCCCTTACCTCGTAAAGTCAACTGCGCAGAGGCAAATCCATTTGCTGAGCTAAATATCGCTGCTGCCGACCTGCTATTTTTTGCTGAATTCCCACCAAACGCTTTCGAAGAATTCCCACACGCATCCGAACCCACCATAACCGTAACCTCCATTTGAATTTCGTCATGCAGATCACAATACAACATTAGAACAACTGTTCAAGTGAATTGTTAAATTATTTTGGAGCCCTGACAATTCGGTCAACTTGATGTTTGGTAATGACATTACCACGCACTCCTCGCCCCTTAATCGCAATCTCTCCAAATTGAAATGGTCGCGTGAGATTGCGAAGACGTAACTGCTCCTTCAAATGAATGAGAACCGTATTGGCTTCGCTCTCCTCCTCCGTATCGTGCACCGCAAAATAAAGAACGCGGGTTCCCGCTCCTCCCTTCGCTAAAGGATACTCCTTATCCCTTGTCACTCCCCCGATCCGAAACCGCTTCGCCAAAGTCGCACCATCTCGTCCTTCACGATAAATGATCGAGTAAATCTTATCCTCTTCCTTCCGAAAAAGAGCGATGTGTTCCGGTCGTTTTCCAATAAAAGACTTCTCTGCAATTTTGCTGACCTGCATTTTACCATCTTTCAAAATCGTCAAAACATCGTCCATGCGAGAACACTTCCCGATCGCCTCCTCTTTCTTAAGCCCCCAACCCGCAAAACCGTTTTTGCGATCCACATAGAGAGTCTCAGTAATGGCAACCACCTGGGTGCGATTAACCGCTTCCAATTCTACGAGCTCAGTCCGACGTTCCCGCCCCTTGCTATACTTCTTTTTGAGATTCTCAAAATAACGCACAGAGTAACGCGTCAGATTGCGCAAGTTCTTTTCAACTTCCGCAATGGAATCTTCGAAACCCTTAATCTCTTCATCAGCTCGAAACGCATCGTATTTAGAAATACGCTTTATCTTAATCTCAGTGAGACGAACAATATCATCACGAGTCACTTCTCGACGAAGAAGCTTCTTATAAGGCTTCAGACCCTTGTCGATGGCTTTAATTACCGCCTCCCAAGTTGTGCATTCCTCAATATCGCGATAAATCCGTTTTTCGATAAATATCTTTTCTAACGAACTGAAGTGCCACTTTTCTTGTAACTCTCCGAGACGAATTTCTAACTCTAATTCTAACAAATCCTTCGTCTGAAAAGCACAAGACTTCAAAATCTCACTCACTCCAATAAAGACCGGCTTCTCATCCTTAATCACACAGGCATTAGGCGAGATCGAAACCTCGCAATCAGTAAACGCATAAAGAGCATCTCGCGCATTTTCCGCATCAATCCCCGCCGGTAAAGTCACCACGATGTCTACCGTAGCGGCAGTGTAATCTTCCACTTTGGAGACTTTAATTTTCCCCTTCTCATTTGCAGAAACAATGGATTCCGCCAACCCTTTGGTAGTCACTCCAAAAGGCACCTCCGTAATCCGCAATTGCCGAGCCTTCTCAATCGCAATTTTCGCCCTCACCCGAAGTCGCCCCCCGCGCAAGCCATCGCGATAGTCGCTGGCATCAAGGATGCCCCCAGTCGGGAAGTCAGGTAACAACTCAAAGGGCTTTTTACGCAACGCCGCAATACAACCATCAATGAGTTCGATGAAATTATGAGGTAGTATCTTACAAGCTAAGCCAACCGCAATTCCCTCTGCCCCTTGCGCAAGCAAGAGAGGAAACTTCATCGGTAAAGTAACCGGCTCTTGATTCCGAGTGTCATAGCTAGGAGTCCAAGTAGTCGTCTTCGGATTGAAAGCCACTTCCAGAGCAAAAGGAGTCAGCCGAGCCTCAATATATCGCGCCGCAGCCGCCGGATCCCCAGTCAAAATATTTCCCCAATTCCCCTGAGTATCAATCAAAAGCTCTTTTTGCCCCAACCCCACAATCGCATCCTTAATCGCAGAATCACCATGAGGATGGTACTTCGTCGTATCTCCCACAATATTCGCGACTTTAGTATAGCGACCATCCTCCATTTGACGCATCGAATGCAGGATTCGGCGCTGCACCGGCTTGAGGCCATCCAAAAGGTGAGGCACCGCCCGCTCTAAAATTACGTAACTAGAATAAAGGACAAAATAATCCTTATACATATCCCCCAAACTAGCATGTTCGTGGCTTCGGTCTTCTTCTGTACTCATGAAACTCGGTCGAGCCCGAAATCTTTAGAACATCCAAAAAACTCGGCAAGACTTAGGCGAGTTCTATTCCACACCAAGCCCAGCCCCTTCCATGAAAAGACCGGCAGCCTCTAAATTTTGACTTTCCGTACTCATTCTTTTGCATGACATTACCTCAACGAAACCTGACCAATCATGAAACGACTAACCACCTCTCTCCTCGCGGTATTGATCCTCCCCAGTAGCGCCGATATCTTCACCCTCAAGGACGGCACTAAACTCGATGCAACCATCTTAAAGAGAACTATCGAGGAATATGAGTTAGAGGTGAATGTCACCAAATCGATTCGAGAGACTCGCACCATCAAACGCTCCGAGATCGTCAACATCGAGCGAGTCAATGAAGCCAATTCTATTTTCGAAAAAAAGATAGCCCCCCTTTTACCCACCCCAGCATATCTCTCCGCCGAAGATTACGACTTCCGCATCCACACCGTCGAAAGCTTCGTCGCCAAACACAAACTCACCAGCGCAGGGACAAAAGCAAACTCATTGCTCAAAGAACTCACCAAAGAGCGCGAGATGCTTTCACAAGGAGGAATCAAAACCGAATCTGGTTTCATTGATGCCGATAAACTTGCCGCCGACGCCCTTGCCATCAATTCAAAAATTACCGCCACTAAATTCAAAAAACTCGTTGAGTCTCGTTCCTATCTCGCCGCCCTACGCCAATATGATATCTTAGAGCGAAACTTCTATGGGAGCAAAGCTCAACGCGAAGCCCTCCCCCTCATGACTCGCCTTGTGGAAACATACGCCAACCTTCTTTTCCGCGACCTCGAAAAATGGAACGCAAGTAGTAAACAACGAATGGAAAACATTGAACGCCTTCCAGAAGCGCAACGCGTTCAAGTCGAAAAAGTCGAAATGCAAAGAAAGGAAAACTTCGAAGAACAATGGATTAAGGAAGAAAATGAAGGCCTACGCTGGATGTCCATCAATACTCGCAGTGCCCAATCCTTAGAAAAAAGCATTGCCACCCTTGAAAAAGAAGCCGCTAGACTTGAAAGCATTCAAGAACAACTTGCCGTCAGTCAAGAAACAGACGACCTCTTCCGCCAAGGATGGATCGCGGCAAGCGCAAAGAATCAAGAAGAACTAGAAAGCCTTCTCGACACCTTGGAAGAAAATGGAGTCTCCGAAGAATATCTCAACAAACTCGTCGACCACTTTGACCCGACCATCAACAACCCACCTATCGAAGAAACAGCCGAAATGATGGACAAAAAGGAAATGATGGACAAAAAAGAGATGATGGACGAAACCGAAAAAATGGACAAAAAAGAAATGTCCGAACCTGTAAAATAGATGCGTCAAATCACCCTTAAACGCGACACCGCGGAAACTCAAATTTCACTCACCCTCAACCTCGATGGGACAGGTCAAAGCACAGTCGAAACAGGTCACCCCTTTTTCGACCACATGCTCACCCTATTCTCCAAACACTCACTCATTGATCTCGAGGTTTCAGTAAATGGCGATATCGAAGTCGATGCTCACCACACCGTGGAAGACACCGGCATTGTTCTAGGTGATGCCATTCGCGAAGCCTTAGGAGACAAAGCAGGAATTCAACGCTACGGTCACTCCTACGTCCCCATGGACGAAACCTTAGCTCGCGTTGTTGTCGACTTAAGTAATCGCCCTTATCTGGCCTTCAATCCTCCCGTAGAAACTTCTTCCGCTCCCAATTTACCCTTCACTCTCGTCGAAGAATTTTTCCGCGCCGTAGCTTCTAATTTACGTGCTAATATTCACGTCGATCTTCTCGCCGGACGTGATGGCCATCACATCGCAGAAGCCATCTTCAAGGCTCTCGCCCGTTCCTTACGAATTGCGGTCGCCATCGATCCTCGTCAAAAAGGAGCTATCCCCAGTACCAAAGCAGTTCTCTAACAAAGATGCAACTCGGTGTTATTGACTACGGAGGAGGCAACCTTCGCTCCCTCCTCAGAGCGCTACAATTTTTGGGCGCTCACCCCAAAACAGTCTCCTCAGCAAAGGACTTCGAAAACCTCACCCACCTCGCTTTCCCTGGACAAGGCTCGTTCGGAGACTCTATGACCAACATGGAATCCCGAGGCTTAGTAGCCCCCCTCAAACAATGGCTCCAAGCGGATCGTCCCTTCTTTGGAATCTGTATCGGATATCAACTCCTATTTGAAAGCTCTGAAGAATCACCTCATACTCCTGGTCTCGGCATCTTAGAAGGCCAAGTCAAACGTTTCCCTTCCGATTGCGGACTCAAAATCCCACATATGGGCTGGAATCTTGCCCAAGCCCAAAAAAGCAAAGACCCCATGTGGAAAAATCTCGAATCCGAACCATACTTTTATTTCGTCCATTCCTACTTTCCTCATCCCATAGACCAATCAGTCATCGCCTCCAAGACTGACTACGCCCTGCCCTTTGCCTCAGCCATTCGTCGAGGAAACCTCTTTGCCACCCAATTTCACCCCGAAAAAAGCCAACGCACGGGCCTGCAAATGCTCAAAAACTTCCTTTCCAACGAGTAATTCACCCTGCCCGAAAAGTCGCTGGCATCTCTGCCCGAGGTCTCTTAGCTTCCTGCCAGCGCGAGACAACGCCTCACTATGTTTTTTCTCCAGAAACTCTTTCAAATCCGCGATCACTCAAATCCAGAGGCCGAGAAACCGTTTCTCGACCACTTAGATGATCTCCGAGTCTCCCTCACTCGCATCATCCTCACTCTCGTTGTCGCCACCTTAGTCTGCTACGCCTTTCGTAACCAACTCATGGACGTCATTCGCCGTCCCGTAGAGCAAGTCTGGGCTCAAACTCAAAACGAAGCCCTCAAAAAACTCAACCCCAAGCCTTCCATCGCCACTTGGGAAAAAGCAGTTCGCGTCGCCAACGACGCCATCGGCCTCTCCTCAGCCCAGCGCAAACACTTCGAAAAATTTGCTCAGAGTGACGACAAACACTTCGCCTTTCATGTCGAATCCGCCTTTCACTACCGCATTGCCCTCTCCATCGATGAAAAAAAACGTGCACATTATGTCTCCACCATCCCCGACCTCTCCGAACAACAACATCGACAACTCAAACTCCTGATCAAAGGCAATCCCAATGCTCAGTTAGATGCCAAAGGACGAATGGTCCTCATGCAATCTCTCAACCCCACCGAAGGCTTCATGCTCTCGGTCAAACTCGCCTTCTTTGCCGCCCTCGTCCTCTCCTTTCCCCTCTTACTCTTTTTCACCCTCCAATTTGTTCTTCCCGGCCTCCATGAGAAAGAACAACGCGCCTTCTTCCCTGCCCTCGGAATCGGATTCTTCCTCTTTCTCCTCGGAGTGCTCTTCGCCTACTTCACCATTCTTCCCAATGTCCTCGACTTCTTCTACAACTATTCCTTAGAAATGGGGATTCAGAACGACTGGCGCATCGGCTATTACATCTCGTTTGCCACCCAATTCGTTCTCATCTTCGGACTCGCTTTCGAGCTTCCAGTCGTAGTCATGACCTTAGTCAAACTAGGCATCCTTTCCTACGACATGATGCGCACCACCCGCTCTTACGCCATTCTCGCTATTGTTGTCATCGCCGCTATCATCACCCCCACTCCCGATGCTCTCACCCTCAGCCTCCTAGCTGTTCCCATGTATCTTCTTTACGAAATTTGCATTTGGCTGGCCTTTTTCCTCGAACGCAAAGAACGCGCACAAGAAGAGGAAGAAAATGAAAAAAAACTCTCCCGAATCGCGACTGCTCCCGGAGCAACAAGTCGACCAGAAGACGACTTTGATTCCGAATACGAACCAGATCACGACCTCGAAGACCTCTATTCCCAGGCTCCCCTCAAACCAGACGAAATCGATCATCAAAAACCCGAAAACGAAAACGAGGACAAGGACAACCAAGAAAACTCCGACTCTCGTGCCTAGCCATCCGTACAACAACACCAACTCTCTCAGCCCCCCTTCAACTTCCACGAAACCTAGATAGCAAAAACTAAGACTATCTTTCTCAATCAACCCCAGTCAAACTCCTACCCCGACTGTGACTAACGAAATCGTCTCAACTCAATTCTGCACCCTTGACCAATTCCAGGTCGCGGAAGGCACTATTTTGCAAAAGCCGCGCATTGCCTACGAACAATACGGAGAACTAAAATCAGATCGCTCTAACGTCATCCTTCTTTTTCATGCCCTCTCAGGCTCTCATCATGCAGCGGGAATCAATAAAGGAATCGAAGGCATTCCACTCTTCAATGAAGAGCTACAAAACGGTTGGTGGAATGACTTCATCGGCCCCGAAAAAGCCCTCGACACCAATCAATTCTGTATCATCACTCTCAACCTCCTAGGTAGCTGCTACGGCTCAACCGGTCCAGCAAGTATAGACCCTGCTACGAAGAAGCCCTACGGCTCCACTTTCCCTCGAGTCACTGTCGGCGACCAAACCCGCTTCGCCAAAGCCTTACTAGACCACCTCAAAGTCGAAAAACTACACGCCGTCATCGGCCCCTCCGTAGGAGGTCTTTGTGCCTTAACCTTCGCAAACCTCTTTCCACATCACGTCTCCAAAATCGTCTCCATCGCCTCTTCTTACCAGAACACCATTCTAAATCGCTTACTCCTCTTTGAGCAAATTCTCGCTATCGAAAACGACCCCTACTTCAACGGCGGCGACTACTACGACTCCGGTCATCCCAACCTCGGACTCGCGCTCGCAAGAATGATCTCCCACAAAACATTCGTCCACATCGACGCCTTCGAACGCAGAGCAAAACGTGAAATCGTCCCCGAAAAAGAAATGCTCTCCTGGTACGGAGTCAATGACCCCTTCCAATCTTACATGCTTCATCAAGGGAAAAAATTCACCCAACGATTCGACGCCAATGCCTACCTGAGAATCACCGACATGTGGTCCTCCTACAATGCTCTCGACGAAGCCGGAGCCAAAAACGCCTCCGAACTCTTCGCCCCCTCCAAAGAAGCAGAACACCAATTCTTAGTATTCTCCATCGACTCCGACTTTTGCTTCTATCCCGAAGAGCAGGCCGAACTCGTCGCAGACTTAGAAAAAGCGCAAATCTCAGTCGCCCATCTCACCGTCCACTCCGACAAAGGACACGACTCCTTCCTTCTCGAACCTGATCTTTACACCCCTCAGCTCAAATTCCACCTCGAATCTTAGCCTCTCACCACTGAATGAATGATATTTCGTTGGTAAAGTTCGCCAAACACGAATAACAAAAGAGAAACACGCGCTCATAAACCTATGAATGAATACCTCTCCAACCTATTCGGCCTCAAAGGCAAAGTAGCCGTCATCATTGGCGGCACCGGTGAACTCTGTGGCACCATGGCCGAAGGTCTAGCCGCAGCCGGAGCAGAAGTCGTACTCGTCGGACGCGACGAAAATAAAGCCAAAACCCGACTTGCCACCATCAAAGCTGCCGGAGGCAAAGGATACTTTGCCCAAGCCGAAGTCGGCAAACGCGAATCCCTCAACGACCTCCTAGACTCCGTCATCGAACAATCAGGACGGGCCGACATCTTAATCAATGGAGCCGGAGTCAATTCCCCCACCCCCTTCTTAGAAATCACCGACGAAGAATTCCATCGCATCATCGACACCAATGTCGGCGGAGTCATGCGCGCCTGCCAAATCTTCGGAAACTACTTCCTTTCACGGGATGTCGAAGGCTCCATCATCAACCTCGGCTCCATTTCCGGTCTCAACCCCCTTTCAAAAGTCTTCTCCTACTCGGCTTCAAAATCCGCCGTCCACAATCTCACCCGCAATCTTGCTCGCGAATGGGCCGACCGCGATATCCGCGTCAATACTCTCGTCCCAGGATTCTTCCCCGCCGAACAAAATCGCAGCGTACTCGACGAAGTCCGGGTCACCGAAATCCTCCGCCACACTCCTGCCTCTCGCTTCGGAAACCCTCAAGAACTCATTGGCGCAACCCTTCTCCTCGCCTCCAACAATGCCGGCAGTTTCCTCACCGGGACCGAACTCATCGTCGATGGTGGCTTCCAATCCATGACCATCTAACAAAGGTCAACCACAACCCCTTTTTCTGGCCAACTCAAACCCTCCTCATCAATCTTGAGTGAAACTCAATCCCTTCGGCACCGATCGTAAGTGGATATCCTGCTGCGGGAAGGCAATCTCAATCCCTGCTTCACTGAAAGCATCATTAATCAAGAAATGGAGCTCATGCTGAGTCTTCTCCAAATCACCCACCTTGCCCACATGGGCTCGGATTAAAAAATCGAGAGTGCTCGTCCCAAAGGCTTTAAAAATCACCGACGGAGCCGGATCTTTGAGAATACGATCATGCTTTTCGACCAATGTTTTGAGGATTTTTTCTGCCTTTCTAGTATCTGAACCATAACCAATTCCAACCGCTAATTCGAAGCGCAAAACCGAGTCGCGAAGTGTCCAATTCGTCAGCTGGCTGGTAATAAAATCTTTATTGGGAACCACCAAATCGCGATTATTAAACTGCTGTATCGTAGTCGCCCTAATTTTGATCTCAGTCACTCTGCCCGAAACATTCCCCACCGTTACAATATCTCCTAGCCTCAAAGGACGCTCAAAAAGAAGAATCAAACCCGCTACAAAATTGGCGAAAATTTCCTGCAACCCAAAACCAACTCCCAAAGTAATCGCCGCTGCTAACCACTGCACCTTGTCCCAAGTAATCCCGATTTTATTGAGCCCAATTACCACTCCAGTCAACACGATGAAATAGCGCACAATCGTCGTGAAAGCAAAGTTGCCCCCTGGCCCGAGATTCAAACGACTGAAAACCGTCAAACTCAACAACCCTGGAATATTACGAGCCGCCACAAAGGTGAGTAAAAAGACAAACAGACATAAAAGCAGATCCTGCCAACTCACAAAATCATTGGAAGGCGCACTCACTAACTCACTGATCGGAGCCAACTCTTCTCCAATCTCATCAATCGCCCCCAAGTCCGAACCAGGCACCGCAGGCAACAAAGGAACAGGCGCACTCACCTTCGAATCCTCTCCAGACAGCACCGGTCTCGAATTCGGCCAAAGCGGCTTTTGATCCAAAATCGAAAGAGCAGTAAGAGAACTCGACCAAATGGAAAAAATCGTAAAAAGCACCGAAAAATAGACCCCCACTTTGACCAACTGCACAGTCTGCTCTTCCACCTCCACCACATCAACAGCCTGCGCCTTGACCTCCTCAAGACTCGCAAAATCTGAATCATTCTTAACGTCACCACTCTCCTCTCTCGCTCTTTGAGCCAGATCAGCCTCCCGCCTTTTTAAAGCCTGCATGATCGCCAAGCGTCGCCGAGACACCAATATCCAACGCGTGAGAAAACGACTCACCAAGAAAGCAGCGAGAAGCACCCCTGCAGTAGCTAACACCTGCGAGCGTAAGATTAAAACCGAAGAGAAAAAGCCCATCGCCGCTCCAACCACAAAAGCAAAAGGAAGACCCATCGCTAATAAATAACTCAATCGTGAAACCAAAGTCACCTTATCTGGGATTCCCACTATCGAATGCCGTGGATGAAAAAGCTGATACCCCAACCCCATTACCACAATCATCGTAATCATGAAGAAAATCCGCCCCGAAGAACCCACTCCCCCCGACACACACAACGCACCAACCACAAAAACCAACGGCAGCAGCACAGGAATAAAAATCCCTAAAGTCTCTCGAATCCGCCTAACCTTGCCTTCTGACATCTTAAAATGTGACTCAAAAAGAGCATCCTTCCTCGAAAACCGACAAATAAGATTCCCCACAAATAAGAAAACCCCCGCATTCCAAAAACCTTCCCGATAAGCAAGCGGCTCCGGAATCAAGAGCGACCCCAGAAAAAAAAGAGAAGGCAAAATAAATGCAATGAGAACCGAACTCAAAATGGTTTCCATAGTAGGACGAATCGAAGTACAATTCCGCCTCACCGCTTTTAGACTCGCCCTCTCTTCAATCCTAGAAAGCGTCCTCCTTCTTAAAACCCCGAACAA
>CAZUEC010000015.1:0-2843 GCA_964618865.1 uncultured Roseibacillus sp.
TCAAGAAATTCTCTCTCGGCGATAAACGAACGAACTTTTGGAAAACGGTCTAAGTCAAGGGCTGTTTGATTAAAAAAAAAGAGCCTCGAAAGAGGCTCTGCTGTGTTTAAGAGTGAAATGAAGCGGGGGTTATGCTTCTGCTTTTTCGCTTTCGGGGCGTTTTTTGCCTTTTCCTTTGCCACGGGGGCCGCCTTCTCTTGCTCCGCGAGGGCGGCGCATTTCTTTTTTAGCGGTTTCTCTTTCGGCATCGCTGAGCTTTCCGTCTTTATCGGCATCGAAGCGGTCGAGCATGGCGGCTTTTTGTTCTTCTGGGCTGAGTTTTCCGTCTTTATCGGCATCATATTTGGCGAGCATTTCGGCACGGCGCTTTTGAGTCAGTTCTCGACGAGCGGATCGAGCTGCTTTACGTTCTTCTTCATTAAGGGTTCCGTCCCCATCGGTATCGAATTTTTCGAGAATTTCGGCAGGAATTGGTCGTCCGCCTTTTTTACCGCCTCCTTTGGGGCCTTTTCCTTCGCCAGATTGGGCTTGAAGGGCAAAAGGGGCAAGAAGAGTGGCGGCAATGATTAGTGTCTTTTTCATGATTGAATAGTTTTGGATTCGAAGGATCAAACCTCAGGTGGAGAGAAAAGTTGCGAAAGGCGGTCATTCTTTTCTGATTGCGGGGGAATGCGAGGGATGAGGAGGGGGATTGGTGGGCTCTGTTCGCAAGATAGCACGCTTTACCGTTGCGGCCTTGCTTGGAGTAGGTTGGACTACGGCACCGTGGCAGAGGAAAAAGGAAAAGAAACCAAATCTAAGGTTTTTGGGCGTAGGTTGATCAGCACTTTGGTGGTGTGGGCTTTGGTGATTGGGGTTTTTGTCAGTCAAAATGCGATAGCAGTTGGTTCCGCGATCGCTATTTTGGCGGTGTTGGGTCTTTTGGAGTGGCGTAAGCTTTGGAAAGGGAAAGCGGATGATTGGTGTCTTTGGTGGATGATTATAGTGGGGACAGGCTATTTGGGGTGGTGGGTGTATTCGGTGGGAAATAATGAGCATGTGGCGGAGGATGCTGAATGGGTGGCGATTCTTTTGGTGGTGATGGGGAGCTTCGGCGTTCGTTTTCGACGTCCTATTGAGGGAAGTGAAGCGATTATTTCGGTTTCGGTTTCGGTGTTGGGTCTCGTGTTCCTTGGTTTGATGTTTGGAGGTGGTTTGATGCGGTTATCCAATGCGGGGAGTGTGCCACGAGAGGGGCAGTGGCTGATGTTGATGGTGATTGCGGCCACTAAGTTTACGGATATGGGGGCTTATGCGGTGGGAAGTTTGGTTGGGAAGACTAAGATGATTGCCCACATTAGTCCGGGGAAAACTTGGGAAGGGTTCATGGGAGCTTTGCTTGTATCACAAGTTGGAATTTGGCTCGTGCATTGGGCGGGTGGTCAGTATCTTGACTGGTTACCGCAAGGTTGGGTATTGGCCTTGTTAGGTTTGGTGATTGCTCTGGGAGCGGTCGCGGGGGATTTGGCGGAATCTTTATTAAAACGTAGTTTAGCGACCAAGGATTCGGGGCAGGTGTTGCCTGGAATTGGAGGAGTTTTGGATCTGATTGATAGCATTTGCTTCACGGGGCCGTTGGCTTGGTTGTTCCTGAAGTTAGTGGCATAGATGAAAGAGGATATGACTGGTAAGCGGGTGGTGATCCTGGGTTCGACAGGTTCGATAGGAGAGAGTGCGCTTAAGGTAGCTCGCGAGCTGGGGCCTGATAAAATGCAGGTCGTGGGTTTGGCTGCTGGCACTCGGCATGAAGAGTTGGCGCGACAAGCTCAGGAGTTTGGGGTGGGTGAGGTTTGTATTTTTGATGAGAGTCGGAGAGAGGTATTAAAAAGTTGTTTGCCTGGGACTCATGTGACGGCTGGGGTGGAGGGGTTGCTGGAGTTGGCGACCTTGACTGAGGCGGATATGATTTTGGTTTCGATTGTGGGGACGGCGGGATTGCTTCCTACTCTTGCGGCTATCGAAGCAGGTAAAGATCTTGCGATCGCTAGTAAAGAAATCCTCGTGATGGCGGGCGAAATTGTGATGACTGCCGCACGTGAAAAAGGGGTGAAGGTGCTTCCGGTGGATAGTGAGCATAATGCTATTTTTCAATGTCTTGAAGGCCAGCAAGGAGGTTCGGTGAGTCGCTTGATTCTCACGGCTTCGGGGGGGCCCTTTCGGACTTGGGAGAAGGAGAGGCTTTCGTCGGTGACTTTGTCTCAGGCGTTGAAGCATCCTACTTGGGAGATGGGGCAGAAAATTACTATTGATTCTGCGACTATGTTTAACAAAGGCCTTGAGATGATTGAGGCTCGTTGGCTTTTTGGGGTGGGGATGGAGAAGGTGGATGTGATTGTGCACCCGCAAAGTATTGTGCATTCGATGGTGGAGTATTTGGATGGGAGTGTTTTGGCGCAATTGAGTACGACGGATATGTGCTTTCCGATTCAGTATGCGGTGACTTGGCCCGAACGTTGCCCTACAGGGCTTAAGCCGTTAGATTTTGCCGAGTTGGCGAAGTTAGATTTCGAGGCGGTGAGAGAAGACGCTTTCCCCGCAGTGAGGTTGGCAAGGGAGGCGGGTTTGGCAGGGGGATGTTTGCCTGCAGTCCTCAATGCTGCGAATGAAGTGGCGGTAGAGGCTTTTGTGGAGGGTCGCTTATCGTTTACGGGGATTGCGGAGGTGGTAGAAAAAGTAATGAATGCTCTCGCCTCTCGACCTTCGCAAACTCTTGAAGAACTCATGGCGGCAGATGAGGAGGCTCGCGAACTTGCGATCCAGGCATTATCTTAGCCTTTTAAGTCTCTGGGGAAGAGTGGTGATTT
>CAZUEC010000015.1:2943-14369 GCA_964618865.1 uncultured Roseibacillus sp.
TTGCGATCCAGGCATTATCTTAGCCTTTTAAGTCTCTGGGGAAGAGTGGTGATTTGTTAGATTTTATCAGGGCTGACTTTATTTGCATTGGGATAAGGCATCGGCATTTTATAATAATAGGGGTATGCATAATGTCTATCAAGCTCCTGATGCAGAAGTTGTCTCTGAGCAATCTAGGGAGGATGATTTTTTTTACGTGGTGTCGGCCAAAAAGTTTTGGCTTCTTCTCATGATAACCTGCGGGTTTTATAACGTGTACTGGTTTTACCGCCATTGGGCTTTGTATAAGAAACGAACTGCAGAAAATATGTGGCCAGTGATGCGTGGATTGTTTGCGATATTTTTCACTCATCACCTGTATGCGCAATTTGGGTCAAGAAGCCGGATGGCAGGTAGTGCTGAGGCGAAATCTCTTACTGGGGCAGCCACTTTCGTTGTCGTGTTGAGTATTATCTCAAATATTCTTGGACGTATGACTGTCAAAGGAATTGGCTCGCCATTCACAGATTTTATTGAATTGGCTTTGGTTCCGATTATCGGAGTATTCCTCTGGAAAGGCCAAAAGGTTGCTAATTTGGTTTGTGGAGATCCGACGGGTTCTACTAACAGTCGGCTGACTGGCGCTAATTGGGTTTGGGTATTTCTAGGTGTAATATTCTGGTTGCTAATATTGATTGGGTTTGCCGATATGTTTGGGTTTTTATCAATTGAAGAATATTGATGGTTGGTTAATTGTCTGAAAACAGCTTGGCGACGCGTTTTTCGATTTCTTCGGGGGTGAGGACTTCGATTTGTTTGCGGAAGTTCCAGCGATAGCCGTAGGGGTCGCGAACGATAGCGGTACGGTAACCCCAGATTTGTTCGGTTGGCTCGTCGATGCTTTCGCAGCCTGCTGCGACAGCGGTGGCGTAGGTGGCATCGGGGTCTTCGCAATTGATGGCGAAGAGGCAAGAGGCGGCGGCTTCTGCTGGCATGGCGGCGGCTTTCCATTCGGGGTAACCGCAAGAAACATAGATTTGAGCATTGCCCAGAGTGCATTCGCCGTGAATGACGGTGCCATCGGGGGTGGGCATGCGGAAGAGTTCCTTCATGCCGAGGGCTTTGGTGTAGAAGTCGAGGGCGGCAGCGGTGTCTTCAACGGTGAGCGAGAGGGCAAGAGTGGGTGTGTTGGTGGAATTCATTTCGACGAGTAGGCTGACTTTTTTTGAGGTGTTTTCAAGATGTGATTCTGGACATTTTTGGAATCGTTTTGATGAGTTTGTTTTGAAATTTTGTTATTGTTTTTTTTCGCTTTGTTCTTTCCAAAATGCGAGTCGTTCGGCGATGCGTTTTTCCATTCCGTTACTGCTAGGGGTGTAGTAGGTTCGACCTTCGGGGAGGTAAGATTGGGGGGTGAAGTTGCCTTCGTAATCGTGAGAGTAAAGGTATTGCATGGCGGCGGTGTCGGCGCCTGAGCGGGTGGCGAGTTCTTTGCGGAATTTGGTTTGTAAATGAGCGGGGACGGGGAGGGTTTTTCCTTGAGCGACGTCGGCCATTGCTTTTGCGAGGGCGGCGTAAGAGGAGTTGGACTTGGGGGCGGTGGCGAGGTGGACGGTTGCTTGGGCCAAAGGGATGCGACCTTCCGGCATGCCGACGAATTCGAGGGCTTGTTGGGCGGCAATTGCGACTTGGAGGGCAGTGGAGTCGGCGAGGCCGATGTCTTCGGAGGCGGAGATGACGAGACGGCGGGCGATGAAGCGAGGGTCTTCGCCTGCGGTGAGCATTTTGGCGAGCCAGTAGAGGGCGGCATCGGGATCGGAGCCTCGGATGGATTTGATAAAGGCGGAGATGGTGTCGTAGTGTTGGTCGCCATCGGCATCGTAAAGGATGGCTTTTTGTTGGATCGATTCTTCGGCGATCTGGAGGGTGATTTCGTAATTTTGAGAAGATTCGAGATCGATTCCGCTGATGGTGAGTTCGAGAGCGGTGAGAGCTTTACGAGCATCGCCATCGGCCTTTTGTGCGAGATGCTGAAGGGCTTCTGGGTGGGCGGTGAGGTTGAGTTTGCCCAATCCTCTTTCTTGATCTGTGAGGGCGGAGTGCAGGAGGTCGATGATTTGCTCAGGAGCGAGGGGTTCTAATTGAAAGACTTGGGAGCGTGAGACTAGGGGGGAGTTGATGTAGAAGAAGGGGTTGTGGGTGGTGGCTCCGATGAAGCGGACGGTTCCGCGTTCGAGGTGGGGTAGGAGGACGTCTTGTTGGGCTTTATTGAAGCGGTGAATTTCGTCGATGAAGAGGATGGTGGTTTGGTTGCGCAGTTTTTGCCAATTGGTGGCTTGTTCGATCTTGGTGCGGATTTCGGCGACATTGGATTCAACGCCGTTGAGGGATTCGAAACGGGAGCCGGTGCTTTGGGCGATGACGGTCGCGAGGGTGGTTTTACCTGTTCCAGGTGGTCCGTAGAAGATGAGGGAAGAGAAGCGGTCGCTTTCGATGGCGCGTCGCAGGAGTTTCCCTTTTGCGAGAATATGATTCTGGCCGCGTACTTCGGCAAGGGTGCGTGGACGCATGCGTGCTGCGAGGGGCTGCTGTTGGTTTTGATCCGGTTCGGTTGTCGGGGGCGTATCGTCGGAGAAGAGGTCGGACATTCTTTGGGGAGGATCTCGAATCTGGGTGTGGAATCCAGACTGAATTTTGTGAGTGGTTTTTCTTAGAAAATCTTGGGAGGCGTTCTTGTGTTTCTGTCAGGGCTGTGTCTCGCATAAGTTTGAAAATGTAGTAAACTTGCTCTCATCAATGGTTACCAAAGGAGAAACGTTGCCTCCGGGAGATCCCGTTCGTCAGTTTTCGGTTTTATTTGCGAATCGAGCGGGGGCGTTGGTGTCTCTGATGAATTTACTGAAACGGGGTCATATTGAGGTTTTGGGTCTCAGTGTGCAGGATTCTCGCGATGCGACGGTGGCTCGTCTCGTGTTGAGTGATCCTGATACGGCGGAGGCTCTTTTTATTGAGAAGGGGATTCCTCACACTGTTTGTGAATTGGTGGTGGTTGGATTTCGAGATGTGGGGGAGGAGCTAATTAAGTGTTTAGATACATTACGTTGTGCGGAAGTGAATATTGATTTTGCTTATGGTCTTTTGCCTCATCCGCGAGATCTTACTTTGATGGCTTTTCATCTCGATGATGGGGATTTTGCTGCCAATGTTTTGCATTCGGCAGGGTTTCATGTTCTCAACCAGCAAGAATTGAGTCGGTAACTTTGGGGTTGGCGAAGGTTACTTGTTAGGGTTCTTTTTAAGAAGAGGGTGGTCGGGGTTTATTTCCCGAAGTTTTCGAGAGAGGCCTCGAGTGTGATTTGGATCGTTGTTGGCGTGAGCGATCTGGAGGCGTACGGCGAGGATTTCTTCGGATTCGAGAAGGTCGGAGGGAAGTTCTAACATGAGTCGAAGAGCTTCTTTGTGGTCACTGATGGCGGCGGCTCCTTCGATGGTGGCGACCGTTTCTTGGTAACTAGCTGGCTGAGGTTCTTCGGTGAAAGTGGCTGAACGGGAATGAGGAGGGAGGTTTTGTGCGTCTGGTCCGTTGACGGTCTCTAGGTAGACGAGTTCGGGGCCGTCTTTTTTTCGGCGATGATGGTTGAGGATGAGAATAGCCATGAGGGCCATGAGAAAGAGGGTGGGTTCCATGACGGTGGGGGTCCAAAGGAAGCCGGTGAGGAGGGAGAAGGTGCGTCCAACTGGTCCCGGAAGGTAGCCGCAGATCCAGATGACGATAATGAAGCCTGCGAAGCCCAGCAAGATCAGTCCGCCAGCGCGCAAGGCGGCTCGTTGTTCTTTGTCGGGTAGTGGCATGGTGGGGAGAATTATAGGTTGGTCCTTTGAGAATGCAATGGGAAGGGAAGAGGTGGGCTTTGAAGGGGGGCCGTTATCAGGAGGCTGCTACAATCAAGGAGACAAAAGCGGTGAGTTTTTGATGGAAGGGTGATACCACCTTTGCGATGTCGCGACCGGGGGTGAGTGTTGAAGCCAAAGCGCGGTCGCAGGGGCAACTCGGTGGCCGGTTAGGGCGTATGTCTCTGCAACGACAAGTGGCGAGTCTTTCGATGTGGCCTTTTCTTGAGCAAATGTTGGGCTTTATGGTGGCGACGGTGGATTTGGTCTTTACTGGACGTTTGGCGGAAGGAGATTTGCGAGTGGCTATGATGGATGCCATGGGATTAGGTGGCTACACGTCTTGGTTGCTTATGATTTTTCAAGGAGCGGTAGGCACTGGGGTTATGGCGCTGGTTTCCCGGGCAACCGGTGCTCGGGAGGGAGACTTGGCGCGGAGAGGTTTGACTCAAGGTCTTTTGTTGGGATTCGCGACTGGAATGGTAGTGGGGGTGACTTTGTTTTTTCTTTTGCCTATGATTACGCAATTGTTCGCTTTGGAAGAAGAGGCGAGTCAGCAGGCGCAGAGCTATCTTCGTATTCTTGTTTGGAGTGCTCCCGTTTTGGGGGTGATGCTTTCTGCGACCAATGCTTTACGGGGGGCGGGAGATACGCGGACGCCTTTTTTTGCGATGGTGGTGGTCAATATTGTGAATGTGTTCTTCAGCTGGCTTTTCGTTTTTGGCCCTGCTGGATTGGGAGGAATGGGAGTGGCGGGGCTTGCGCTTGGTTCGGTTCTCGGATGGGTGTCGGGAGCGATGGTGGTGATTTTCTTTTTGTTGGTTCGGAAGGATAAGAATCCGGATGAACCTTTTCTCTCGTTGCGAGGGTGTTCGCTGAAGCCCGAACGGGAGACGATGACTCGTATTCTCAAGGTTGGATTACCGCAAGGTCTGGAGATGGGAGGAATGTGGGCGATTCAGGCGGTGATGGTTCGCTTTATCTCTGGTTTGCCGGAAGAGGGGACTTTGGGCGCTCATATGATCGCGATTCGGGTGGAATCGATGAGTTTTTTGCCTGGCTTTGCGATTGGTTCTGCAGGGGCTGCGTTAGTGGGTCAATATTTGGGTGCAGGCAATCCCGAGATGGCGATGAGGGCTGCGCGATTGTGCTGGAGGTTTGCGGCTATTTTTATGGGTTTGTTAGGAATTCTCTTTCTTGTTTTTCCTCATGAATTGGTTGGGCTGATCGTTCCTGATGGGCCGGATTCTGAGCATTTTCAGAAGTTGGCGGGACCGCTTGTGTTTTTGTGTGGTCTTTCGCAACCCTTCCTGGCGACTGCACTGGTGATGAAGACGACTATGCGTGGGGCGGGTGCGACTAAGTTGGTGATGCGTTATTCCTTTTCGACGATGTTGTTCTTCCGTGTGTTGGTGGTTCCGTTGGCGGTGAGTTTTTTAGGAATGGGTTTGACGGGGATTTGGGTCGTGATGTTTGTGGATGTTGCGACGCAAGCGTTTCTTTTCGGACGTCTTCATTTCAAAGGGACTTGGCTACAAGTTAAGGTGTAGTCAGCGCCAGATTTTGTTTGTGTGTCTCTTGAGAGAGGTTGGCAAACATGAGGCTACTCCAGGGAAGGGAGGAGCCTCCTCCTGATTCAGGGCGTTTTTTATGGACGACTTGGTGAGCGTAAGGAGTGGGAAGGTTTTTGCGGTGGTGATAGTGATTCAATGCTTTTTCATACATGGGTCGCAGTCTGCCACGTGCTTTATTTGAGATTTTTTTGTAATGATAGCGTCCTTGATAACTCCGGTAGGGTTCGTAGGGGACATCTTCGCCAAGATTAAATTTGGCGGTGTATTCAAATCCTTTGAGGAGTCGGTTGTCTTTGACTCCGTAAAGATCGTATCCTTGGATCCAGGCGGTTTCGCAAGTGTTGACTAGAAATTCGAGGCCCATTTGAGTGTGGGCTTGATCGCGTCCGGTTTCTTGGCTTTGTCCGGATTTTTTGAAGTAGTTTCGGACGGGGCCATTTCCTTTCCCGTGAAGATAATAGTTTGCGGCACGGTCGAAGATTTCTCGATCTTCGAGGAAGACGCCTATGGCGATCATGGTTTGCATCATGGCAGCGTCCCAGTTTCCGTTGGCAGAGGGATAAAAATCTTTGATGAGGGGGTACCAGATTTCACGAAGCATTTTGACGAAGGTTGCTTGGCCTTCTTTGGACCAGCCATCCCAGGTGTGGACGAGAAGTTCGGCAGCGGCGATGTAGCGAAGGCCGGCCATGCCAATTAGTAAACGGGCATCGTGACCGGCTACGGTTTCTAGGGTGGTGGACCAGGCGTCGAGGATTTCGGCGGCTTTTCTTGCACTGGCTTCGTTCTCGGAGAGAGCCCAATTTAAGGCATGGGTGTAGGCGGCATGACCATCGTTTAAGAATTCACTAGAGCCGATATCAGGATCGTTATAAGGGCCTCGATCGATGCGGGGGAAGGGGGAGGGTTTCCAAGAGAGGCTGACGGATTTGGATTTTTGGAGTTTTTGCCAAGCGGGGTACCAGGGTTTTTCTTGAGCCGCGACTTTGGAGCGGATGAAGTTGAGGCTTTCCTGGCTATGCATGACTCCAGGATGAGCGAAGAGGGCTCCGATCGATTTTTCTGGCGGGTCGGAATGGCGTGGGATTTGGCAGCTTGCGAGGAAGAGCGGGAGAATGAGTAGGAAATAAAGAGACTTCATTAATGATGTCTTTTACTACGCAACTTCGGGCCGTTTCTGACGATGAAAAGTTCTTTTTTTTTGGCAGTGGGGGTTTGGCTCAGATTGGCTCAGGGTTTGAGAACAAGCATGAGAGCGCGGTGGTCGGAGGCGATATTCCAGGAGGGGTCATCGACGAGGGATGATTTTTTACCAACTAGGTGGTCGCTGAGTGCTTTTGAGAAGAGGACGTAGTCTAGGCGAGAGTAGGTGTCTTGGCGGTCCCAGAAGTGAGTCCAGAGTTCGTTTCGAGAGTCTTTGAAGTAGAAGTCGGCTAGATGTTTTTTGGCGTTGCGACGAGCTTTGGCGATGGAGAGGGTTTTGGAGCTAATGGTGTCGTTGAAGTCGCCGTAGGCGAGCAGGAGGGTGTCGGGGTTTTCGTTGAAGATGGTGTCGGCATAAGTGCGAAGGAGGCGGGCTTCGTTTTGACGAATGAGTTCTTGGTCTGCTTCTTCGATGAGGCGTTTGGACTTGAGATGAACTCCGAGAAAGCGGAGTTGGATTCCTTGAGTTTCGATGGTGGCGTCGAGAATTCCTCTACTCATGAGCCATTCTTTGCCTTCCATTTCGTAGCTCAGTTCGCTTTGGGAGTTGGTGGCGATGATGGGGTGTCGAGAAAGGAAGCCGAGGTGTCGTGTTTTATCTCGTCCTCCGGTGTGTTCTGAGTAAGGGAGGTCGAGGCCGGCATTTTTGAGTCGAAGTTGTAAGTCGGCGAGGTCGTTTTTGTTACCAATTTCACAGAGTCCGAGAATGTCGGGTTTCTGACGGACGATGAGTTCGATGAGGGCTTTGGTTTCGTCTTCGGGTTTTGGCAAATATTCTTTGCCTCGGCGCATGGTGAGGTAATTTTTGAGGTTGTATGAGAGAAACCGGATTTCTTCTTCGCTGGTTTCTAGAGTTGCGGGGGCGGGGGTGCTGCTTTTGGAAGGAGGTGTTGAAGGGGAGTCAGTGTTTTGGTGGGAGCTTTCTGGGGTGCTGGCTTCTGAGGTAGGCTCAGAAGTGATCCAGTTGGCGGTTTGGGATGATTTTTCTTTGCAGGCTGAGCTAAGGAGGAACAAAAAAAACGCCCCAGTGAGGAGAGGGGCGTTTTTTAAAAGAGGGAAAAATGAATTTCGCATTTGATGTAGACTCAATGAAGAGGTCTGAGAGAAGAGCGTTTAACTTGGATGAGTTTCGCTATTGGGAGGACTGCTGTTGGTTTCTTTTTTAGTTTCTTTGAGTTCAACATCATCCGCAGCGCGTTTGATTTCGTCTTCGAAGTCTTCACGAGCTTTTTTGAATTCTCCCATGGATTTTCCGAGTCCACGTGCGAGTTCGGGGATTTTTTTGGCCCCAAAGAGGAGGAGCACGATGAGGGCTATGACGATGAGTTCCTGACCTTGGGGCACACCGAACAACAAATAATTCATAGGAGTATTCTAGCTGCAGTTGAGTAAGTTGCAACGCTTTTAACGGCTATTGTAGGTGCTGGTGAGGAGTATTTGAATTTCGGAAAATCGAACTGATTCTCCTTAGGCTGGTCCTCAGCAAGTAGGGGGAGGCGGAGGGGAGGTGATTCGCTCAATTTGCTTACGGTGAAGGTCTTGATGAAAGGCGAGTAAGCGAAGCCAGTCGATGGATTTGAGTTCTCCAAACCAAGGGTGAGGATGGGTGGCGGAGGAGGAGAAGTCGAACGAGGTGATTTGGGGGGGAGTTTGGGCGAGATAGGTCTGGAAGGCCCGAATGCGGTCGAGTCCGAGTCCGCCAGAGGGTTTGACGTCTTGAGTGCGCACGGGGAGGTCGAGGGGTTGGTTGGTTTCTAGTTTTTTAATAATAAAAAGAGCGGCGGCGGTGACGACTTGGATGTGTTCGAGTGTGAGTTCCGCTGACCAGTTGCGGGAGGAGTCTTCTAGGCCGGGTAGACGACTAATGAGGACGGGTTTGGTGAAGGCTTCTAGGTCGAGTTCTTGGACGAGGGGGAGAATGGTTTGGCCCGATTTTTGAAAAAGGGCGAGGGATTTTTCTCGGTTGAGTTTGAGTCGTAAGAAGGGAAAGGCGAGGTGGCGCAGGAGGAAGGCTTCTGGTTTCGGAAGGCCGGCGCCGGGGGGAGCGAGCTGGGAAGAAGTCATGAGGGGATGATGGTTTCATTTCGCCAGGCTCGTGGCAAAGAAAAGTTTGTGAGGGTGAGAGGTTGTTTTTTTAAGGGCTGACGATGGTGGTGACGCTCGGGCGGGTGAGGATGTCTTTTGCGAAGGAGTTGACTTCGGAGAGGGTGATGGTTTTCAGTTTGGAGAGGCTTTCGTCGGCGTGTTGGAGGCTGAGTCCGAGAATGCGGTCGAGGGCGGCTTGGCGAGCTTGAGAAGAGAGGGACTGTTCATCGAGAGCGTGTGCCGAAAGGCTGGCGGTGCGTGCTCGTTCGAGTTGTTCGGAGGTGAGTCCGCTTTCGGCAATTTGCGCGAGAGTGGAGGAGAGTTCTTGGTGAGCTCGTTCGATTTGATCTGGAGAGGTGCCAAGGTAGCTGGCGAACATGCCGGTTCCAATGCCGTGAAACTGGCTACTTGAAACATAGTAAGCGAGTCCGAGTTCTTCACGAATACGGGTGAAGAGTGGTCCTGCCATATTCGAAGTGTATTCTTGTAAGAGTTCGGCGGCGATGGTCTCGTCGGAGTCGAAGGAGAGTCCGGGGACTCCTATTGCGAGAACGGCCTGTTCGCGGTCGAGGGAGTGGCGATGTTCTCCTTGGGTTGATGGGAAGGAGGAGGGGTCGGTGTTGAAGGAGAGGCGTTCTCCTGGTGTGAAAGAAGCCAGGTTTTCTTCTAACAGAGAGAGTGTGGTTTTGTCGTCGGGGAGGTTCCCTGAGAGGGCGAGAACGCCGTTCTGGGCGGTGAAAGCGCGGTGGTGATGAGCGAGAAGATCATCGCGGGTGAGCTTGGAGATGGTTTCTGCTAGGCCGAGTTTTGGGATGCCGTAATGTTGGTCACCAAAGAGGTGTTTGCGCAGATGGTAAAAGGCCATGCGGGCGGGGTCTTCGCCTGCCTCTTTGATTGCTGCTAGTTGGGTTTCTTTTTCACGAGTAATGGCCTCTGTCGGGAAGAGGGGAGAGAGGAGGCTTTCGCCGGTGAGGGCTAAAAACTCGGGGAGATCCATGCTGAGGCAAAAGCCGGAAAGGAGAGAGGTGTTATTGCCGGTTGAAAGTCTGAGCCTGGCGCCTAATGATTCGAGGGCTTGATTGAAGGCTAAGGCATTTTTTTGAGTGGTTCCTTTTCGGAAACAAGCGGAGTGGAGTTGGCCGAGTCCGGCTTTGGCAATGGTTTCGCTTGGAAGTCCGGCGAGGAAGGGGGCTTCTAGGTAGATGGTGGGAAGTCGAGGATCGCGTTTGAGAAGGATGCGTAAGCCATTGCTCAGAGTGTGTTCGGTGACTGGTTCGGAGCTTTTGTTGCTTTGAATTTGAACCTCTTTTTTGAGTTCCTGTTGGGGGTCTAGAGAGGTGAGGGTGAGTTGGTCTTGGCGGAGGTAGCGAGCGGCCACTCGCTGGACTTCTTCGAGGGTGACCTTTTCGAGAGAGATGAGATAGTCACGCGTGAAGTCGAGGTTACGAGCTTCGTGCCAATTGGAACCTAAGTCGGAGGCTCGTCCTGCAGCAGTGGTGAGGGAGCGGAATTGTGTGGTCACAATTTGACGATGGGCTTTTGTGAGGTCTTCTGTATTGAGCTGGGAGATCAAGGAGGGAAGTTCGGCAAGGATTTCGGATTCGGTTTGGTCTCGTTTTTCGAGTTCTACCTCAGCTGAAATGGTGAAGAGTCCGGGCGAGTCTTTTGGAGTCCAGGCCCAAACTCCAATATGGTGTGTCAGGCCACTTTTTTCTCGAAATCTTTGGTAAAGAGGGCTGGAAACTCCACCGCCGATGGCTTGGGCTAGCAGTTCAAGAGCTGCACAGTCGGGATCGGTATTCGTGGGGATGGGCCAGGAGAGGCTGAGGTGTGAAATGGGAGTGGCGAATGTTTGGCGGGCGAGGCGGCGACCAGGAGCACGGGTTTCGAGTGTCTCGTGGAATTCGTCTGCTGGGATATTTGGTAGTTCGCTGGTTAAGCTTGTTAGGTGGCTCAAGACTTCCTGAGAATCAAACTTACCAGAGAGAACAAGAAAGGCGTTACTGGGCCGGTAGTGGTCGGCGTGGTAGGCTACGGTGTCTTCGTGAGTGATGCGATTGAAGCGGTCGAGATGACCAATTACGGGGAAGCGGCGATGGTCATATTGGTAGGCGGTGCTGAAGAGAAGTTGGGAAGCGACGCTATCTGGATCGTCGAGGCCCATATCGATTTCGCGACGGATGACGTCTTTTTCGGTTTCGAAGTCTTCCTTGGGCAAGGTTGGGAAAAAGGCAAGTTCGGTGAGGGCTTGTAGGAAAAAGGAGGTGGAGGAGCTGGGGCCATCGATATAATAAACGGTGCGATCGAAGGTGGTGTAAGCATTCCAGTGACCGCCTTTTTCTTGCACGGATTGAGCGAGAGTGGCGCAATCAAAAGATTTGGTGCCTTTGAAGACCATGTGTTCGAGGAGATGGGAAATGCCTCCACCGGCATGTTGCCGTTCTCGACGGGAGCCGGCTTGAATCCAGATTTGAGCGGAAACGACTGGGGCGTCGGCATTGGAGTCGAGAATGACAGTGAGCCCGCAGGGCAGTTGATGACGGATGGCGGTGGTAGCTGGGAAAGTCATGAAAAATGAGGTCGGCGGGAGGCTGGCGGACTTTGGAGTGAAAATGAAGCTGTTTTCTTATTGGTTGGTACTAGACCATTTTTCAAAAGTCTATTCGTCTATCGAGTTTTTTAAGGTTTGAAAGT
>CAZUEC010000016.1:0-4981 GCA_964618865.1 uncultured Roseibacillus sp.
GTGCGAACAACTGTCCATACAAAGCCCGTCGCTTTAATTTCTTTGATTACAACAAGCGCAATCCTCTCGTTGAGAAAAATCTCTACAAGGGGCCTTGGGGTGAGAAGCAAGTTGGCGACTCTCGTCATCTTCAGCGTAACCCGAACGTTTCAGTTCGGATGCGAGGAGTGATGGAGAAATGCACCTATTGTGTGCAGCGTCTTGAGAATGCAAAAATCAAACAGAAGCAAATCACTCGTAAGAAGGCTCTCGGTATGGACTCCACTCAGATGGATGTGAGTATTGAGGAGTTACGAATCAAAGCTGATTCGGTGAAAGTGGCCTGTCAGTCGGCGTGCTCAGCGAATGCGATTACCTTTGGTAATAAGCTTGATGAGACTAAATCGGCGATGGTGCGCGCGAAAAATTCTCAGCGAAATTACGACCTTTTGAATTATATCGGCGCCCTGCCACGAACCAGTTATCTGGCGAGGGTGAAGAATCCAAACACAGCAATGCCTGACGCCAAGAGCGTGGGACAAGCGACTATCAACATTCACTAACAGGGCATGGCGGAAGCAACAGTCAGTAAAGAGACTTCAGCGAAAAGAGAAGGGCCTAAGTTGCCGGTTCTCGAGCGTGAGAAGTTGATTCTTAACAAGCGTTCCTATAACTGGATCACGGAGCGTATCTGTGGAGTGGTCGAGAATCCTCAACCTTTGTTGTGGTGGATGCTCTTCATTCCTTGTTCCTTAATTGCGGCTATTGGAGTAGGGGGAGGGTTGTTCCACCTTGTTTCGACTGGAGTGGGAGTTTGGGGAAATACCAATCGCTCGATGTGGGGTTGGCCAATTGTGAACTTCGTTTTTTGGATTGGTATTGGTCACGCGGGAACATTGATTTCGGCCATTCTTTTCTTAACCCGTCAGAATTGGCGAACTTCGATTAACCGAGCGGCGGAGGCGATGACTATTTTCGCGGTGATGTGCGCGGGAATTTTCCCGGCTTTTCACGTCGGTCGAGTGTGGATGGCTTGGTATTTAGCTCCTATTCCGAATCCCAATGCGATTTGGCAGAACTTTAAGTCTCCTCTTCTTTGGGATGTTTTTGCGGTTTCGACCTACTTCACGATTTCTCTGATTTTTTGGTATCTCGGTATGGTTCCCGATTTAGCTACGATTCGTGACCGAGCTACGGGGAAAATTCGGAAGCTTCTTTACGGGGTCTTTAGTCTTGGTTGGCGTGGTTCGAATCGACACTGGTCTCACTATGAGATGGCTTACCTTCTTTTAGCTGCTCTTTCGACTCCATTGGTTTTGTCCGTTCACTCTGTGGTCTCGTTTGACTTTGCCACTTCGGTAGTGCCGGGTTGGCATACTACGATTTTCCCTCCTTATTTTGTAGCGGGTGCTATTTTTGGTGGTTTCGCAATGGTTCTCACTATTATGATTCCGGCTCGTTTCATCTATGGTTTGCAGGACCTGATTACGATGAAGCACGTGGATAACATGGCGAAAATCATTCTGCTGACTGGTTCCATTGTTGGTTACGCCTATTTGATGGAGCTCTTCATGGCTTTTTATGGAGCGGCTAAGTATGAGATGGAGGCTTTTAAGTTCCGTATCGCCGGACCTCACAAGTTGGCTTACTTCACGATGATGGCTTGTAACGTTATTTCTCCGCAGGTTTTTTGGTGGAAGAAATGCCGTGAGAATCTTTGGATTGTGATGGCAGTCTGTATGTGTGTGAACGTGGGAATGTGGTTTGAGCGTTACGTGATTATCGTGACTACGCTTTCTCGGATGTGGTTGCCAGGCGATTGGAAGGTTTATAGCCCGAGTGGACAGGATATCATGCTTTTCGTGGGCACGATTGGAATGTTCCTGACTCTCTTCCTCCTCTTCTTGCGCTTCTTGCCTTGTATTAACATTGCTGAGGTGAAGTGGACGAAAGAAGAGAGTGACCCTCACTTCGAAGATCAGGAAGAGCACGTTGACGATGGCGTCGAGGTGATTCCTGCCTATCAATTGGAAATTGAGAAAGGAGAAGCGAAAGTCTGATGAGCACGACGGTCAAAAGAGTATACGGCTACTTAGCAGAGTTCGAGAGTGCCTCGAAGCTCTATAAGGCAGCAGAGAAAGTGCGCGATGCAGGATTTGAAAAGTGGGATTGCCACTCGTCTTATCCGATCCATGGACTCGATGATGCGATGGGAATTAAGCGTTCCATCCTTCCTTATTTTGTTTTCTTTGGTGGACTCACTGGATTTTGCACTGCGATTACACTTGCCTATGTCACTCAGGTCGAAATTTATCCGACTGTGGTGCAAGGGAAGCCTGCTAACATTTTCACGGTGCCAGCCTTTTTTCCAATCATGTTTGAGCTTACTGTTTTGTTCTCTGGCTTTACCGTTTTGTTTGGTTTGCTTGGATTGATGCAGTTGCCTCGCCTCAATCATCCTTTGTTTGCTAGTAAGCAATTCGCCCGTGTGACCGACGATGGATTTTTCATTTCCATCGAAGCACGCGATCCCAAGTTTTCTGCGGAAGGGACAAAAGCCCTTCTTAACGAAATAGGGGGGTCTAATGTTGAGCTCGTCGAAGACGAAAATTAAATAGCGAAGTCCAAATGCTGAAATATTTTTTCCTAGTCTACGCATTTATCGCCTTGGCGGTAATTGGAATCTTCGGGATTCCTGGTAGCAAGTTTGAGCGTCCTCCTTTCCGAGTTTTTCCAGATATGGATGAGCAGGATAAGGTGAAGGGACAGAAGCCGAGTTCCTTTTTTAGTGATGGTCATGGAGCTCGCCTTCCTGTTCCAGGCACGATTCCAAATTCTGGAGACGACGGTGTCTTTTCAGTCGAGTTTGGGGAGGGGCGGACTGGTTATTACTATACTGGTTTGACCGAAGGTTATTTCGGAAACGGAATGCCATCCGAGTTGGAGCTGACGGCAGATAAGGTTGAGTCTTTTCTCGCTCGTGGTCAGGATCGTTTCGGAATTTATTGTGCGATTTGTCACGGTGAAGCAGGGGATGGACAGGGGATGGTCGCGCGATTGGGACTCAATGGAGTGCGCAACTTGCATGAAGCTGGTTTTCAAGCGGATGCTTATCCCGATGGAAAAATTTATGATGTCATTACCAATGGCAAAGGATTGATGGGTGCTTATGGCATGAACATTCCTGTTGAAGATCGTTGGGCAATCGTGAGTTACATGCGAGCGATGCAGGAAGCCCGCGAAGTTTCAGAAGAAGATTTGGCTCAGAAAGGGGAGGAAGAGTAATGGGACATAGAGTAACATCCGCCGATATTCCAGTTGATGGAGAGCAGTTGCCAAAGAGTAACAAGTTGCAACTTGTAATGATGGTTTGTGGAGGGGTGGCTTTGGTCGGCTTGTTAGGAAGTGCGATCATTCTCTGGGGAAATCCAGACAAGCCCAGTCAGTTTAAGGGAAATTATTCCTTCTCATGGCTCTTTGCGATTTTCTACTTCTTTACGATTGCGTTGGGAGGCTGTTTTTGGACTTTGCTTCATAATGTTTCCAACTCTGGATGGGGGACTTCGGTTCGTCGCATCATGGAGAATGTGGGTTTTGTTTTCCCGTTTATGTTTGTTTTTGCGTTGCCGCTTCTTTTCCCAAGTGTGCAGAGCTATCTCTTTGAGTGGATGACGGAGCATAAAGATGCTATCGAGTATGCGGAGGAAAACAAATTAGGAGAGGTGAGTGCGGTAGCTGGTCTCGAGGCTCGAGGAGCTAAGCATGATGGCATGCTCTTGAATAAAGAGTGGTATCTTAGTCTGCCGTTTTGGCACGGGCGTTTTTTACTCTACTTCTTGGGTCTTGGTTTTGTGATTTGGAAGTTGCGTAAACTTTCGGTTGATCAAGATACGTGTTCAGCTCCTAGCACAAAGCGTCTATTCAAAGCGCGTGCGATGTCTTCGTGGGGGATTGCGGTTTTTGCGGTCACTTTGACTTTTATCGCAGTGGATTGGGTGATGGGGCTTGATTATACGTGGTTTTCTACGATGTGGGGAGTCTATGTTTTCGCTGGAAGTGCTCTTAATGCGATGGCGGTGATTGTGATTACCAGTATTCTGTTGCGTAAAGCTGGCTTTATGAAAGGGGTGGTGAGTTCAGAGCATGACCATTTGATGGGTAAGCTTATGTTCGCCTTCACTATTTTCTGGGCTTACATCTCCTTTTCTCAGTTTTTCCTCTATTGGTATGCGAATGTTACGGAGGAGACTCGTTATTTTATCCTACGAAATACTGAAAACTGGAACATTCTCAGTTACATTCTTGTCTTTGGTCACTTTGGAGCACCTTTCTTGCTTTTGATTCGCCAAGACTTGAAGAAGAACAACAATTACATGCTTTTCATGGCTTGCTACCTTCTGATGATGCACTTCCTCGATATTTATCACATGATCATTCCTGAGCGGGGTCCTTCAGTGGGGGTTCTTACCAGTGAAAATCATGAACCGGTTCTCTGGATGTCTGGAGCTTGGGCCGGAGATATTCTCGCTTTTCTGATTGTGGGATGTGGTTTTGTCTTTTTCCTGCTCCGAAACATCACTTCGGTCTCTCTTTATCCTCATCGCGACCCGCGTATTCTTGAATCTGCCAACGTTCATAACTAAATGTCAGCTAACAACGATACTCCATTAAAGCGACTCATCGCCGCAACGATTGTGTTAGGGGCATTTTTGCTTTTCGGCATCATTACGCTGACTCTTGCTCCGTTGTCGAAGACTTCTGGGGTGACGGCCGCAGATCAAGACGGAGCTACCCGGCGTATGGAAGTGCGGGAGCTTGTTGATACAGAGCAAGCTCAATATTTGATTCGTGCTAAGAAGGGTGAAAAAATGCAAGTGCCTCCTACTGAAGTCTTTTCTCTGGTGGGAGCGAAGCTCGTGAGTGGTCAGCCTACTCCTTTTCAGAATGAACAGTTTCGGGACCCCAATCAGGTGACTGAAGAGGCGACTGCCACTCCTGCTGA
>CAZUEC010000016.1:5081-14033 GCA_964618865.1 uncultured Roseibacillus sp.
CCTGCAGCGAACGAAGCCACTCCTGCGGTGAAAGAGGAAGCGCCTATCGTGAAGGAAGTGGTTCCTACTGCGAAAGAGCAGGCTTCGATTGCCAAACAAGAATCTCCTGTAAAGAAAGAAGAATCCGTTCCGGTGGAGGGTAATTCCGTTCCACATGCCCCTCGTCCCGAGACCAATTTCTAAATCGCTGAATTTCTCTTAACCAAGTCATGTCTGCTACCGTCCAGAACTCCGATCCTAAAGACGCCAAGTTGCGAGCTGAGATTGATCGCTCGTTGCGGCATCCGGTGATGTTCTTTTTCACCAGTGGAGCGCTTTGGCTCTTCGTCGCAGTCTTGTTAGGATTTATTTCTTCCTACAAGACGCATTCTCCTGAATTTCTAGGTGATGCTGCATGGGCTACTACTGGTCGCCTTTCTTTAGCGCATCAAAATGTTCTTTTATATGGCTGGGCTTGTCAGGCGGCTTTCGGAGCGATCATTTGGTTAATGGCTCGTCTCTGCCGGAAAGAATCAAAGGAGAGTGTGTTGATTTTGATTGCTGGTCATGTTTGGAATGTTGCGGTTAGTTTGGGACTTCTCGGAATTCTGATGGGCGGCAGTACTGGGGTGACTTGGATGGCTTTTCCTACCTTCGTTTGGCCGTTGCTCTTTATTAGCTATCTGCTGATCATGATGTGGTCTGCGATTCAGTTTCAAGTGAGAGAGAAGGGACACGTTTATGTTTCGCAGTGGTATTTGCTGGCAGCTATTTTTGCTTTTCCATGGATTTTCTTGAGTTCTCATCTTTTGGTTTTCGTTCTTGATGGGCATCCGTTGATGAAGGCTGCGATTTCTGAGTGGTATCGTTCGGGGATTCTTTTCCTCTTCCTGACTCCGACCGCCATTTCAGCTGCTTATTATCTCGCGCCGAAAGTGACTGGACGTCCGGTTCACAGTTATCATCTCGCGCTGTTTGGTTTCTGGTCTTTGATGGTGATTGCGCCATGGGCAGGAATGCAAAAATTGACTGGAGCGCCGATTCCTCGTTTTCTTCCTTCTGCAGGAGCAGCAGCCACGATTTTGTTTTTGATTCCGGCTCTGGCGGTTTCGGTTAATATTTTGCGGACTATTTTGCAGGATGAATCTGGAGCGGCTCGCAATAGTCCTTCCTTACGATTCACGATATTGGGAATGGTCGGAATGCTCTTGTTGGGAGTTTTGGGTCTCTTTTTTAATACGAGTGGGACTCTTGCGAATACTCAGTTTAGTTTAACCGGTTACGGGATGGATATTCTGGCGATATACGGGTTCTTTAGTATGTGTGCTTTTGGGATTATTTATTTTATTGTGCCTCGAATCACTCGTCGGGAATGGTTGTCGAAGCGTTTTATTACGAGCCATTTTTTCCTTTCCGCATACGGTTTGGCTGCGGTTGTGATTTGCTCTATTATTGGAGGGCTCTTTCAGGGTGCTGCTCAGAATGATTTTTCAGCGCCGTGGGAAGATGCGGCTTCTTTTGGAAGTGGTTATGCAGTGGGGACGACTCTGGCATGGTTCTTTATCTTGATCGCGAACTTCATTTTCTTAAGTCACCTTTTATTGATGTGGGCCCGTTTGGGACGCCGCAGTACTCATCCTACTTTGCTTGATGCTGGGCATCACGCTAGTTCTCCCCATGGTCCCGAGGGAGATATCGACGAACTTCAAGGAGCTAAGGCCTAATGAAATTTAATTCTTTTCTCATCTGTCTCGCGGTCGCATTTGGCTTGCCGTGGGTTTTCGTGGTGGCGATGCCTTATGTAAAAATGGCAAACTTGGAGTCCGCTTCTTTCGTTGAAGAAATAGACGGAGTTGGTGGTGCTTACGAATTTGCTCGAGCTGGTCGCACCGATGGAGCTTCGATTTATGGGGCCAATGGTTGTGCGCTTTGTCACACGCAGTTAATCCGCCCCACAAGTGCGGGCACGGACATGTATCGTGAGGAGTGGGCTGGGATTGTGGGGAATGCCCGCGATGGCATTGTCGAGACTCGGCGAGAGACGAATCCTTTTGATTTTGCAGGTGAGAAATATGCCTATGTTGGTCAGAGCCGAGTTGGGCAAGATTTAAGTAATGTGGCCATTCGAGCCGCGACGCGAGGAGCGAAAAAAGGAGTGTCTGCTGAAACTTGGTTATTGGAGCATCTCTATAATCCGCGTGATTACGATTACAAGTCGGTCTGTTCTTCAATGGCTTTCATGTTTGAGGGCAGTGCTAATAAGCCCAAGTCTGAGGCGAAAGCTTTAGCTGCCTATCTTTTGTCGATGCGGAAGGATAATCCTATTCCGACTTCTTTAAACCCACGAAGCAACTAAGCGAACTCTTCTTTCATCATGTCTTCTGAGCAAGATCCCAATGCCCGGCTTCGGCCTGACCTCGATGATGACGTCAATGTGTCTGAGGCACATTCTGTCTTCGAAGGGGCCACTGCGGCCACTATTCGCGAGCGCCGCCTTCATGAGAATGGAATGGAGCCGGTTCCTCTTTGGCTTTTTCTCATAGCAGGAATTGCTTTGTTAGTTGGTGGGGCGGTTCTCGGTAATGGGGGAGCTCTTTTTTCATACGATCAAAATTCGATGTGGGCGAATCAGTACGATGAGCCACCTGCCACTGGCCCAGAGATTCCAACTGATGGCGAAGTTCTTCCCTTCTTTGTGAGTCAGGGAGCGAAGACGTATGGTAAATGTGCGGGTTGTCACGGAGCGGATGGAAAAGGGGATGGTGCTAATTTTCCTCCTCTCGTTGGTTCTGAATGGGTGATTGGGGATAATACCGAGGCTTTAGGGATGATTATTTTGAATGGGGTTGGTGGGCCAATTACGGTCAAGGGGCGGACTTGGAACCAAGTGATGCCAGCGCAAGGTCCTCTTTCTGCCAAAGAGTTGGCGCCTTTGATGACTTATCTTCGCAATGGGCTCAATAAGGTCGGTGATGTGGTCAGCATTGCGCAGGCCCAAGCTGCCGTTGATGCGTATGAAGCTCGTGGTCCTGGTAAAGCGACCAATGAGGCAGAGCTGAAAGGTCATCTTAAATTCCTGTCGGGTGAGACGATGGAGCCTGAAGTGATTGTGAATTTCGAAACCTACGAGCCAGTAGCAAATGCTGGTGGAAACTAATCAAACTTGAAGTAGAATCAGCCTAATGAGTGCCGCAGCATCCACCGTCGACCACGCGCCTGATGATCATCATCACGATGATCACCATGATCCTGGTTTTCTTTCTAAGTATGTCTTTTCGACCGATCATAAGACGATTGGAATTCAGTATGGTTTAGTTTCACTTATTTTTCTCCTGATAGGGTTTTTCCTAATGATGGTGATGCGGTGGTCGATTGCTTACCCTCATGAACCGCTTCCGGTTTGGATGTCGATGTTCTTCTCCGAAGACTGGAAAGCTCGTTGGCTTCAGGATGGGATGGTGAAGGGCGAGACTTATAATATGTTCGGTGCCATGCACGGGACGATCATGGTTTTCCTTGGTGTGGTGCCGCTTGGTTTTGCGGCCTTTGGAAATTACGTCACCCCATTGCAAATTGGGGCGATTGATATGGCTTTCCCGAAACTGAATATGATGAGTTTTTGGCTCTATTTTGTGGGTGGATGTTTGATGCTAGCTAGTTTCTTTTTGAATACTGGTGCTGCGCAATCGGGTTGGACGAACTACTCGCCTTTGGCTGGGATTCAGCAGGCTTCTGCTCCCAATCAATGGATGACGGGACAAACTTGGTGGTTGTTGGCGATGGTTTTCCTTATTTCTTCTTCGCTGTTGGGTGCGGTCAATTTCCTCACCACAATTATTAATCTGCGTGCAAAAGGGTTAACTTGGATGCGGTTGCCGTTCTTTGTCTGGGCGATGTTGGTGACTGGTTTTCTTCTTCTTTTGGCTTTTCCTCCTCTCGAAGCAGCAGCTTTGATGCAGTTGAGTGATCGAGTTTTTGGTTCTTCGTTTTTCTTGCCGTCAGGTTTGGTGACAGGAAATGGAGCGCTTGAAGTGGCAGGTAGTGGAAGTCCTCTCCTTTATCAGCATCTTTTCTGGTTTCTTGGTCACCCTGAGGTTTACGTGTTGCTTCTTCCGGCGATTGCTTGCGTGGCAGAGATTATTCCTTGTAACACTCGCAAACCACTTTGGGGTTACCGTCCAATGGTGTGGTCGGTGATTTTCCTCGGTTTCTTGAGCTTCATTGTTTGGGCTCACCACATGTACCTCACTGGAATGGGGCCCGCGATTTCGACCTTCTTCCAAACGACTACGGTCTTAATTTCTATTCCGTCGGTCATTCTTCTCACTTCGCTTATTATTTCAATGTGGGGAGGTTCGATTCGATTTACGGTTCCGATGCTTTGGGCCACTGCGTTCATTCCGATGTTTGGGATTGGGGGGCTCACAGGTCTGCCTTTGGCCTTTAATTTAGTGGGTCTTCATTTGCATGATACCTACTACGTGATTGGTCACTTCCACTATGTGGTGGCGCCAGGTATTCTCTTTGGTCTCTTTGCAGGAGTTTATCATTGGTATCCGAAGATTACGGGACGGTATATGAGTAAGCTTTTGGGTCATCTTCATTTCTGGCCTTCGCTGATTTTTATTAATCTTTTGTTCTTTCCGATGTTGGTTCAGGGGATGGCAGGTTTCCACCGTCGTTGGTATAATGGTGGGGATGCTTATCTTGCCCAAGCTAGTGAGAGTGCGAATGTGTTTGGAAATACAATTGAGCAATATCTGCATCTCAATGTAAACATGTCGAATGCGGCCTTCTTGCTCGCGTTGGCTCAAGTTCCTTTTATCGTTAATGTGCTCTTCGCTTGGTTCCGAGGAAGAAAGGTTGAAAGCGATAACCCTTGGAATGCGACGACTCTTGAGTGGGCCACTCCGACGCCTCCTGGACATGGTAACTTTACTTTTGATGTTTCTGTCTTCCGCGGTCCTTACGAGTATTCTCGTCCTGATAGCGAAGATGATTATCTGCCGCAGTGGAATGAGCCGGTTAAAACACAACCTGATTCTTCTCCCACTAAAGAAGAGGCTAAACCTACTGTCGCCTAAACTGTTGCTTTCCTGAAATCATGGATATTCCTTATACTGTTACTGCCCGCAAGGATACGGGCCTTTACAACGCCAAGGTTGGAGTTTGGCTGTTTCTTGCCTCCGAGGTGATGTTGTTCGGGGGGCTCTTCTCGGGTTATATTTTCCTACGAGTCTATGCTGATTTTCCTTGGCCAGAGCGAGCGCTTCCTGTGGTGCCAGGATTGATCAATACTTTCATTTTGATTTTTTCATCGGTGACGGTGGTCTTTGCTTGGGCTGCTTTGAAGATGCGCAAGTGGCGTCAATTTCAAGTCTACATGGTGATTACTTTGCTTTGTGCAGCGGCCTTTATGGTGCTCAAGGGAATTGAGTATAATGCAAAGTGGAGTCACCAAGCGGTGCGGATGAAAGATTTTGTGGTCGTGGAGGGGCACACCCACAAATTCACGATCGATTCTGAAGGTCATATTGAGCATTATCATCCCGACGGACACGGCGGTGATGGGGGGCATGCAAGTAACGGATTCGAGAAAGAGGGGATGTTACTGGTAGCTGATAAGGCTGAATCTGAGGAAGACCACGGAGAAAAGGGAGCGGCGAAGAAAGGTGAGAAGCATTATGCTTATAACCAAGTTGTTTTTAAGGCTGAGAAAATCACTGTCGATTTGGAGAAATTCTATCCACCGGTGATTCATGATCTGATTAAGCAGGCTAGTCAACAGGAGTTGAGATACCAGTTGAGTGGAGATTTGATTGGACGAACTGATCCTAAGGATGATGAAGGTTCGATTGCGAAAAAAGGCGATCTGCTTTCTGTTAGTTTATTAAAGAAGCTTCGCGAGGAGTATTTGAGTGCGAAAGCACACAATGCTAAGATTCGGACGAAACAAAATCGTGATGCTTGGGCGCGTTTGAGAAAAAGTCTTCCCAAGGAGAAACGAAATGATCCTTCCTACTTGATCCTTGATCAACTGGAGCCGAATGCGGAGTTCGATCAATTCATCGTTAAGTATCCGTCTTCGGTAACTTTCGTCTCCGAAGCTCCGGCTACTTTCATCCTTTCACCACGTTATGTTCGTGAGACAGCTACGGATGCGACTTTGCGAGGAGAGACGCTTTTGGTGGGTGAGTTGGACAGTGCGCACAGCCAGATTGAGATGGCTGCGGATGCGATTGATTTTCGATTTGTTGCTCAGCGAGCGGAGGAGAAAGGGGTCGTTCCTGAGATTGAGATTCAAAATACTTGGATTATGAAGAACAATCCTGAAGTTAAGAAGCTTTGGGATGTGCACTGCAAGTATATCAAGGAGCTTGAGGATGAACTTGCCAAAGAGGGCAAAGAGCCGACTGAAACCGAGCGCTACCGCATTAGCTGGCAAAACTTGGTGAACATGGGCGAGAGGGATGAAAAAGGTGAAGAGGGGGAGATGATGGGGGTCTTTAGTGGTTTCGCGGGACCTGTTCACGAACTTGATGAGAAGAAAAAAGAGAGCCACTATTCGAGGCATTTTCCCGAGTTAGTCATTCCTCGAGAAGAAGTGAATCTCGAGAGTAAGTTTACTCCTCGTTGGAATAATTACTACGCTATCTATTTCCTGATTACCGGACTTCATGGACTCCACGTGATAGGAGGAATTATTGTGTTGGGATATTTTCTTTTCTTCGGAAAGAAGATGTATCTCAACAATCCCGAGCGGATGGCAAACCGTGTTGAAGTGTGTGGTCTCTTTTGGCACTTCGTTGACTTGGTTTGGATCTTCCTATTCCCAATTCTCTACTTGATGTAAATTATGGCTGATTCTGTTGCAGAAATTAACAAAGCAAAAAAGCTCTATATTCTGATTGGGCTTATTCTCTTTATCTTTACGGGAGTGACTGTGGCGGTGGCGACGGTTCCTGTATTAGATGTCGGAGGTCATGGGTTCGATGTCATGGACATGACCTTGGGATTGGCGATTGCTTCTTTTAAGGCCACACTCGTGATGCTCATCTTTATGCACCTGAATCATGAGAAAAAGATGGTCTATTTTCTTTTTATCATGGGGATTGTTTGCGGTATTTTTCTGATGGCGATTACTGCTTTTGCCTTCTCGGACCCGATTGTATACGGTGAGGGGACTAAGGATGCGACTAAGTCAGGCTTCTACGATCCTGAGAAACCTCCTATTGATTAGTGTTATATGTCTCTCCGCAGCTTCCATCTTGTTTTTATCAGCTTTGCGACCTTGCTTTGTTTGGGGTTGGCGGTTTGGTGTTTCGGATATGCTCCGCGTAATAGTGGCTGGCCTATTTCTTTGCTAGGAGTGCTTATGATCGTGGCGAGTGTCGCTTTGCCTTATTATGGTATTCGCTTTTATCGCAAAGCTAAGAATCTCATTATTTAATCTCAAATTTTATGAACTCTCTCCTTGCTTGCACGACTTGCGCAAAGGCCTTCCACGCGGCTGGAGGGAATGCGGCTGGACTTGCGATTCTCTTTCTTTTGGTAGTCATCGTTGCGGTGCTGGCAATTGTTGGAGTTTCCATGGCTCGCATGATGAAGAGAGAGCAAGACAATCTCGAAGCCTGTTACAAGGACGACTTTAATCCTCAAAACTCCCACTAAATTTATGAAGGAACTTCTCGGCGTTACTAAAAACTATTCCGAACACGGCGGTGGGGTGGATCACATGATTGCGGTCGTGCATTGGTTCATGCTCGCTCTGTTTGTTGGTTGGACTCTCTTTTTCTTTTATTGCCTCTGGCGTTTCGCTGCTCGTCGGAATCCGAAAGCTGATTACACGGGTGTGAAAAATCACATTTCCACTCACTTGGAAGTGGGAGTTGTCATCATTGAGGCGGTTCTATTGTTAGGTTTTGCTTTTCCTCTTTGGCGGGATCGAACTGATAAATATGAAGATATTCAGAAGCAAGATCCAGTGCGAGTGCGGGTGATCGGTTATCAGTTTGCTTGGAATTATCACTATCCGGGTAAGGATGGCAAATTCGGTCGAATCGATCGTCATTTGGCTTCGAATGTCGGTGATCCTTGTATTGATCCTGATGATCCAAATGGATGGGATGACTTTACGACTTCTTCAATGAAGGTGGCTGTTGATCGACCTGCGATCGTGATGGTGACTGCAACGGATGTGATTCACAATTATGCGATTGTTCCTATGCGAGTGCAGCAAGATGCTATTCCGGGGCAGGATATTCCAATGTGGTTTACTCCGACTGAGACTCTTGAGACGTATGTGGTCTGTGCGCAACTTTGTGGCGACCAGCACGGTAATATGCGTGGCTTGATGGAGGTTGTGGGGCAAGATTCTTATCAGAATTGGGCCGATGAGCAATCTGATGCAGCGTTGAAGCGGAATACGAAAAAAGCAGGTCAAACTGAGGTGGCTATCAATTAAAGGCGGCGGTGTTTGATGGCAGCTCTGGCCTAGTTTGGTTTAAAGTTTGTTGTTTTCGGCAAACGAGTAGTAGCTCTCTCCTCCTGAACGAGGGTGTCCGATGATAATGTGATCGGCGAAGTGGAGTTGAAAAAGTTCTGCGGCTTCGCGTAGTTCTTTTGTAAAGAGAAGATCGCTTTGACTTGGAGAGGGATCTCCAGAGGGATGATTGTGAATGACGACGAAGTTTGGGCTTTGGCTTAGCAAAACGGGACGGATGACATCACGAATCAGGGCGAGAGTTTGATTACTGGTTCCATGGGTCACTTCGTGGACTTGTTGGCAGCGTAGACGGGTGTCTAAGGCAATTACGCGGAGAGATTCGGTTTTTAAGGACTGCATTTGAGGAGCCATGAATTCGTAGATTTGACTAGGACTGGCGAGCTCAGTGCGATCGAGGTTCCTGCGCGCTAAGCGTGCTCCAAGTTCAAACGCGGCTGCAAGTTGGCAGGCTTTGGCTGGTCCCAGGC
>CAZUEC010000017.1:0-13836 GCA_964618865.1 uncultured Roseibacillus sp.
GATGATAAAGATGAAATGGGTTGGGAGAGGGGTGAGTTCTTGGGGTGAGCGTTATTTTCTAAAGAAGAAAGAGATGAAATATTTACTTCAAAATTTGGCGATTGGGTTGTTGTTCGTTTTTGGGATTTGTGTGACGAAGGGGGACGAGGCTTCAGTTCAAATTGATGTTAAGAAGGAGGAGCCTGTGCCAGTTTATTATTCGGCGTTGGTGGATCATCAGGTGTCTCTCGAGGAGGGGAAGCACATTCATCAGGCGAGTGTTGAGGTGGTGATGATACAGGGAGAGGCGGAGACTTTTTCCTTTGAGACTTTTGGAGTGGGGAAGGTGGTGTCGGTCAATGCTGAGGAAGATGTGATTTTGAGTTGGGCAAATCGGCAGGGGGCGGATGGTTCTTTTTTGGATATTACGGTGAAGAAGGATCAGGGGAAGTATGAATTTTTGGTCTCGGTGGAGCAGGAGTTGGAAGAGCTTCCGCAAAGTGTGGAGTTGTGGAATTTGGGGCCGGGAGAAGCAGTGGGTTTTCAGGCGGAGGTTGTGATTGAGGTGGTGGCAGGGCTTGTGGCTGAATTTGATAAGATAATTGGGTTTGTTCCTGAGCGGAAAGAGGAGGAGAAAAATGGTTGGAATCATCTCTTAGGGGCGGGGCCGGTTAGTCGGAATTTAGTGACGACTACAGGAGGAATGATTCGTTTGGATCTGCGCCAAGATGGGGTGCCAGCAAATAAGTTTGAGTTTATTGGGGCTTCTCTCACAGGTGGGATTGATGTGGAAGGGAAGGCGGCGGCTTTTTTGTTTCGTGGGGAGTTGGTCACTTATGTCGATGGGGTTCAGCTTCCTTTGTTGGGAGGAGGGGCTGCGGTTTCGAATTTGCCGAAGATTGAGGGTTTGCGATTTTTCGTGAAGGGGGAGCAGTATTTTGTGGAGGCGGAAAAAGCTGGTCGCTATCAGGTGGCTCTTCCTTTTGTGGCTAAGCTTTTTGATGAGTCAGGACGAACTCGAATTTATTTTACGACGCCTTCGACGACGGTTTTGCCAGTGGATTTGGCGGGGTTGGATGGGGTGGAGTTTTTGGATGATTTTGCAGTGCGTCCAGTTTTGAGGGATGGGTTGTGGCAAGGCTATGTGCCGACTTCGGGACAGGTGTCGTTAGGATGGCAAGAGGCTACGGAGGAGGCTGATGATGCTCTTTTCTTTTCAAGTGAGGGGTTGGTCGATATTCAGTTAGGGGCGGGTTTATTACGTCAGAATACTTATCTTGGGTTGCGTGTTTTGCAGGGCGAGTTGGTTGAGGCGGTGTTGAGCTTAGAAGGTCCGGGAGAGATTCTGGCAGTGGAGGGGGAAGAAGTGCTTTCGTGGGAAAGAAATGAGGGTGGACTGGTGGTGAAGTTTCGCAAGCCGGTGACAGAACGGGTGCAGTTGTTTGTGCGTAGTCAGGTTGCTTTAGACGAGTTTCCGGTGGCTACGAAGGCGTTGCGGATGAGTCCAGAGGGAACGGTTCGACATGCGGGTTTTTTGCGGGTTCGAAATGAAGGTGCGGTGCGTTTGGAGGTTGCTTCGGCTGAGGGATTGATGCAGTTGGCTCCGGAGGAGTTTCCGGGGCAGGAAGTGCGAGCACGGCAGCAGTTTGTGTATCGCTTTCCGACTAACGAATTTGAGCTTTCGCTGGAGGCGGCACAGATTACTCCTGAGGTGAGTGTTGCGGAGACGGTGATTTATGAGTTGGGAGGGAGTGATCGGAGTATTGAGGCGGAAGTGGAATTAGATATTCGGGAGGCTTCGTTACGTGAATGGGAGTTGACTGTGCCTGCGGATTATTCGGTGGTTTCGGTGAGTGGGGCAAAGGTGGGTGATTATGTGGTGGCGACGGAGGAGTCGGAAGGGCAACGGGTATTACGGGTGATTTTTTCGGAAGAAGTTTCGGGTCGTCAATTGGTGTTTTTGTCGTTGGAGAAGAATGTGCCAGTGGAGGAGGGAGAGTGGATTTTGTCTCGAATCACCCATCCGCAAGCGAAAGCGGTGCGAGGTGATATTGGGGTGGTTGGGTCACCTGGGTTTCGGATTTCTATTCAGGCGGTTGATAAGTTAGCGGAAAAGCCGTTGTCTTTTTTCCCAAAGAAAAAAGAGGATTTGCAGTTGGCTTTTCGGGTTCGAGAACGAGATTGGAGTGCGACTTTACAGTTAGAGCGATTGCCTCGGAGTGTGGAGGCGGATGTTTTTCATCTGTACTCGCTCAAAGATGGAACGGCTTTTGGGAGTGTGGTGGTCAATTATTTCATTACGGGAAGTCCTGTTGATGAATGGAAGTTGACCGTTCCGGAGGATGCGGGGAATGTGGCGATTGATGGTCAGAATGTGCGCACTTGGCGGCGAGAGGGAAATGAGGTGACGGTTACTTTGCAGCAGCCGGTGATTGGGCTCTATACTCTTTTGCTGACTTGTGAAGAGGCGGTGGGAATGCAGGGAGGAGAGGTGAAGCCAGGCCGAGTGGAGCCTTTGGGAGTGAGGGGAGAGCGTGGATTTGTGCAAGTGGTTAGTCCGGTGCAGGTGAAGTCGGAGGTGGCGAGGGTGTCGGAAGGTTTGTTGAAGTTAGATCCTTTGGAGTTGCCGGCGGAGTTTCGTCTTTCTAGCTCTGCTCCCTCGTTGGCGGTTTATCAATATACTGAACGTTCCTTTGAATTGGCGATGAATATCGAGTGGTTCGAACCTGGGGAGACGGTGGCTCAAGTTGCGGAATTTGCGGAGGCTAAGAGTCGGATTTCGCGGGATGGAGAAGTGGTGACTGATGTGGTTTATAGTGTGAAGTCTCGAGGGGAGCGGGTGTTGCGTTTGGCATTGCCGGAGGCAGTTCGCTTGTGGGAGGTGCGAGTGAATCAAGAGGCGGTGAATGCTCGCAAAGATGGAGTGGTGACTTTGGTCCCTCTGCCAGCGGGAGCGGATGCGAACGAGACGGTGGAGGTGAAGGTTCGTTTCGGGCAAGCGGCAGTGAGTGCGACGCGTCCTCAGTTGGCTTTACCAAAAGTAGAGGCTCCTATTTTGAAAACGGAGTGGAAGATTCAGGGTGATGAACGTCGTCGCCTTGTGCTTAATGCGCAAGAGGAGAGTGCTTTGCAGTCTGGAGTAAGTGGCTTTGATTGGGTAGGTGATAAGGGGTTTTTATCGACTGCGTTGGCTGTTTTTTTGCTGGTTGTGGGAGTTGCTCTGTTACGAGTGAAGCGGGGGTTAGGCGTGGTTTTGTTACTCTTGGTGATGACTTTGCTTGTTCTTTTGGTAGGTGCTTCTTGGGCTGATCTGAAGCCTGAGCAAGGAACTTCCCAATTGGAAATTGGGGTGCCGGTATTGGCTCCGGGGGAGGTGGTGGAGGCTCAAGTTGGCAATTTTGAAAAGAAGAAGATGCAGTGGGAACAACCTTCTTTAGTGGTGATTTTGGTGGGCTTGTTATGGGTTGGTTTTGGTCTGATGAAGTCACAAGGGAGGTGGTATCTGTTCTTTGGTTTTTTAATTGCTGGGGCAGGTTGTCTTTGGATGGAGGGGGGAGCCTTTTGGTTCTATCTGCTCTTTATGTCTGTGGTGCTTTTTTTGTTGTTTTCGGTGTTTGGAAAATCATCGAATTCTAGTGAACCTAAAAGGGAAGGAGAGGAAGGGGGAGGAAGTTCTCAGCAGGCTGTTTCCGCGCTGGTTCTTTTGGCGGGCGTTTTTCTTTATTCTCCTTCTGCAAAGGCCGAAGCCATTTTTGCCGGTGATAGTTTAAGCCAAAGTTGGCAGGTTCAAGAGGAGAGAGTTTTGGCAGAGGCAGAGTTGACTCTGAGTGGTGAGGAAGGAGATACCTTTCAGTTTTTAAAGGAAGGTGTGATTCTGAGGGATTTTGAAGGGGAAGGGGTTCGTTTGTCTTCCGGTGAGGAAGGTTATGAGATTACGATCATTGAGTTGGAAGCGGCGCTCGGTGAAGTCGTTACTGATGATGAGGAGAAAGAGGTGCGAACTTTTCGGTTTTCCTATGAGATTCGTAAACAGCTGGGGGAGATTGTTTTGCCGACGGGAAGAGCGGCGGTGAATATATTGGAGATTGTTTTAGAAAAAGAAGGGTGGAGTATTTCCTGCGCGACTGCGGTTCAAGTTGATGAGGTGGAAGAAGAAGGGGGGAGTCGAGCTCGCTTGATCCTTCTTCCTCGAGGAGGAAATACGATCGTGATGAAACCTCGGGAGCGAGATCCGTTGAAAGAGAAGACTTCCTTTTTTGTGGAGGTGAGCAATGCTTATGTTCCGGGATTGGGTTTGTTAGAGGGACGGCATTTGGTGGATATTCAGCCTGCACAAGGAGTGGTAAGGGAATTGAAGATGTTGATTCCGGAAGGTTTGGCGGTGAGTGAAGTGGAGAATGATGTTGTGGCGGATTGGCGTTTCAGTGCGGAAAGTCGTGAGTTGATCGTGGAGTTGAAAAAACCGCAGGCGACTTCTTTTTCGTTCTTAGTGGTGACGCAACGGAGTTTAGGATCGTTACCGCTTGATTTGACGATGCAGCCTTTGCGAGTGCTGGGGGGGCAACGTGAACTCGGTACTCTTGGTATTGCTTTCCGAGGGGAAGCTCAGGCTGAGCGGATTGAGGTGGATGGAATGTTGGAGGTTAGTCTGTCTGATTTTACGACTTCGATTCTTAAGGCTGGAGTTGAGGTGTTGCACCGAGCTTATCGTTATGGAGAGGACGAGGTTGAGGCGCGGGTGAGGATGGTGCCAGTAGCTCCTGAGATCAGGGTGGAAACTGAGGAGGTTCTTTCTTTGGGGGTGGAGCGTTGTTTACTGAAGTGGGGGGCGAGGGTGGATATTACGCGAGCGGGAATTTTTCGGTTTACGTTTAAAGTTCCGGTTGGTTTTGAGGTGGAGTCATTGAGTGGAGAGGCGATGAGCCATTGGAATGAAGGTGGGGAAGGAGAGGAGCGAGTTGTGACTGTGCACTTGAAGGGACAAACGATGGGGAGTCATCAATTTTCATTGGTCCTTGCTAAGGCAGGTTTTATCACTGAACAAGTGGAGGAGTCTGAAGGAGAGGGTTCAGGTTGGAAGGTTCCTCAGGTGGTGATTGTGGAGGCTGCTCGGCAGACGGGACAGTTTGTGGTTAGGGCGGAGCAAGGGTTGCGATTACGAAGTCTTTCACGGAGAAATGTTTCTGAAATTGATCCACGTGCTGTGGGTTCGTCTTCGAAGAAGGGGGCGGCATTGGCTTTTCGTTTGTTGCAGAAGGATTGGGATCTTTCCTTAGGGGTGGAAACATTGGATCCGTGGGTTACTGCGCAAGTGTTGCACGAGGTGACTTTGCGGGAAGGTCAAACTCGTCATTTGGTGTTGGCTTCTTTGAAGGTGGAGAATGCGGCGATTCGTCGTTTATTGGTGCGTTTCCCTAATTTGAGTGACGAGATAGAAAAGACTTTGCGAGCGAGTGGGGCGGCAGTGACTGGGATTTCTCCGGTGGAAGGTGAGGAGGGGTTGTGGCAAATTGATTTTAAACGGCGTGTGATTGGTAATCAACAAGTGCGTCTCGAGTGGGAACGAACGGGGGATCGTGGCGATGAAAGTGAGAAGTTAGAGGTTTTGGTTTTTCCTGAACTGCGTCAGGTTTCCTCATACGTGGCCCTGCGTGCGGGAGCCCAGTTGGAGGTGATTCTTGCTGATTTACCCGAAGGTTGGTATCGCTTGGACTGGACGGCGGTGCCAAGTGAACTTCGCGATGCTGGAGGGGGAGGGATTCCAGCAGTTGCCTTACGAGGAGGAATGGGAGAAGTCAATGTTACGGTTGTTCGGCATGCGATTGCAGAGGCGCTCAAGTTACGGGTTTCCAAAGGAGAGATGACGACAGTGGTTTCTCCGAAAGGAGATCTGTTTACGGCGGTCAAATTGCAATTGGATGTGATTGAACGTAGCACCTTGCGTATTGCATTCGATTCTGCAGGGCAGCTCTTTAATGTTTTTGTGAATGGGGAGAGTGTAGGGGTGGTACGCGATGGGGAAGGTTACCTCTTTTATGTTGTTCCTGGAACAGATGGAGATTTTGCAGAGGTGGAATTTGCTTATGCCGTCGACGGAAATTCGGGGCGTAAAATTTCGTTACGAAGCCCTGAGATTTCGGTTCCGCTCGAAAATATTGAATGGAAGGTCCTTGTCCCTGAAGGGTATGATTTGGATGATATTGACGGTGATTTGGAGTTGAAAGAAGAGGTGGCGAGTAAGTCTTTCGAAAAGGCTGATTACATTCAGTCGCGTTTAAGTCGGGTGAAATTGGAAAAGGTGAAGGCGCAAGCTGCTTTCGATAAGGCTGATAGTTTGTTGCAGGCGGGGCAACAGCAGGAGGCTTTGCAGTTTTATCAAAATGTCGCCAATAATTATAATTTGGATGTTGCTACTAATGAGGATGCTCGCGTGAAGCTTAATCGAGTGCAGACTGATCAGGTGGTGGCTGGTTTGAATTCACGGCGGCAGCGGCTTTATCTGAATAATCGGGTGGAAGATGCTGGTGGTTTTCGAAATGACGAGTTGGAGATTGCGGCGGCGAGCAATAGTATTTTGCAGGGTGAAGTTGATTTTCGCCCTGATGAGTTAGAGGGGTTTTTGTTAGGGAATTCCAGTGAGGAGAATGACTTTTTGCGTCGCATTGCGGATCGTTTGGTGAAGCATCAGAAGGCGTCGGAACCGGCTCCGCAGGCAATTTCGGTCCCGGTGCCGGAGGAAGGGAAAGTGTTTGTTTTTCGACGTTCGGTGCGAGTAGATGAAGGCAAGCCTTTGGAGTTGGGAATGGCCCTTCGAAAAGAGGGAGTGAGTGATGTGGCTAAATTGATTCTGGTTGTTCTGATGTTGGTGGCGGGAGCTGCTGGGGTGGCGATGGGAATGGGAGGGTGCAAAAGTGAGTAGTTTGCAGGAGGGTTAATTTTCGAGGCTGAGTAGATAATGCCAAATGGCTTCGAATTGTTGGCGGCTATCTCCGTTAAAATCTGGCAATGAGGTGTGGCCTTTTTCATCAGAATAGCGCGGCATTTTGGTGCTGGGGTTGAGGCGCTTGGGGTTGTGCATCCAACGATAAAAGAAGTTTTCTCGGAGTCGGTTTTTGGTGAGATTTAAGTTAATTCCTTTTACTTCGAAGGCTGCGGTGGCTTGGAGGTCTTCGACTGCGTGACAGGTGGTGCAACCGAATCCGTTTTCGGAGTTGATGAGTTTTTTTCCGATTTCTAGAGACTGAGAAATGGGTTGAATTGGTTTGGGTTGGGAAGGGGCGAGACCGTGGCGAGCTGCGAGGCCGGCTGCGAATAGTTTTGGGGAATGGTTTGTAAAGCTTGGCATTCGGGTTTCGAGCCAAGGTCGAGGTTGGGAGTGATTGTTTCCGGCGAGGATCTCGGATAAGTAATCGGAGTGAAGCATTTCGCCCATGTGGGTGAGGGCTGGAAGGCTTTGATCGATTTTTTCATTTTGGGTGAGATGAGTCGCTAGGAAGGAGGATTCTGAATGAAGGGAGGAGAGGAGGGCGAGCTGGTCGTCTTGGTGATGGCAGGCATGGCAACGGAGGTTGTGAAGTTGACGTGTTGCGAATGAAGAGGGGGTGTCTTGGCGCAAAGAATTGGGGTGGTTTTTGCGGAGGGCTTCGAGGGGTTGCTTCGCATCATTGGGAAGATTGAGGTGATGGGTGTCGCTTTGGTAGCAAGGAGCATCGAGCCAAGATTTTTGGAGAATATGTTCGAAGGATGGGAGGGCCGTGGCATCATAGGGGAGACCAGAATGGCAAGCTCCACACTGTCGTTCTTTGGCAAGGGCTTGGCCTAGGGTGGCGTCGCCGGGAGGAAAGGTGAGAGTGGAGGCTGCGGAGGTTGCGGACGCTTTTAGGAGGTATTTGCTGAGGTCGGAGGCTTCGGTGTCGCTTAATCGAAAGTTGGGCATTCGGGTATGAGGGGCTAATTTGGAAGGTTCGAGAAGATAGTCTTTTAAGGCCGAGGGGTGATACTTTCGAGAGAGATGGGCTAAAGGAATGCGGTTTTGATTTGGTTTAGAATCGTTGGGAAGTCCGTGACAAGTGATACAGGCGAGTTGATGGAAAATGGCGCCTCCGTTTTTGGGGGAGCCTGTTATGGCGGTTGTTTTTGGACGATTGGTTAAGGATGTTAGATAGGCAGCCAAATGAGCTGCTTGTTGCCGGCCATTTTCATTTAAGGGAACGAGACGGGGCATATTGGTATGTGGACGAATACTAGCTGGGTCGTAAATCCATTCTGCTAACCAGTTTTGATGGAGGTGTTCACCGGTTAGTGCTAAGAGAGGAGGAAGGTGAGAGAGTTCGGGCATGGCGTTGGGGCCAAAGCTATTGTTGGGAAGATGGCATTTTGTGCAAAGGTGATGAGCGACGAGTTCACGACCGCGATAAATGTTACTGCTTTTGGCGGAGGAGGGTTCTAATTTTCCGAAGGCGTTGGCGGGAACGGGTTCGAGGGGGAATGAACGTTCTTCCCAAAGGAGTTGAAAACGGCTGGAGCCTTTGGGAGGGGAATGGTAGGTGAGGGTGAAAGGGTGAGAGCCGGAGTTGAGTCGAAGTCGTGGTGAGCGGGCGTGGCCTAGATGGCCTGATTCTTGTAGAATCTTTTCGCTATTGATAGTCAAGGATGCCGTGCCAGAGCCAGTGAAGGAGAAGGTGAGTCTTTGTCGTTTGTCGAGTGTGATGGTTCCGCTCCATGTGACGGAGAATGAGCCAGTTTGAAGGAGAGGGGTGATGGGTTGTCCTTCTTTGACAAAGAGCGCAGGTCGGTCAACGAGATGGCTATCAGTGATGTTCGGTTGTTGATATTCGGCTAAGACTTCTGCTTTTGAGGGGAGGGACCAGAGGGTGATGGTGAGAAAAAGGAGAAGTTGGAGCGGTCGTGTCATGCTGAGAGAGGTCTGAGAAATGTGAAAAGAGAAGGTTGCTCTTACGATAAAGATGAAAAGAAGGCCAACGAGATCAGGAGCGGGGAATTTTTTTTTGATTTTAAGGTAAGAGATGTTTGTTCTAACACCATGGTCGGTACTATTCTGTCGATCCCCTTATGGATAAGACGAAGTCAGACAAAGAGAGCAAAAAAGGAGTTGGCCCTAGATTGCAGGTGGTTTCTCAGGAGGGAGTTAAGGATGCGCGAGCGATTCCCAATGCTTTGGAGGCGGAGCGCTCGGTTTTGTCTTCGATGTTACAAGATCCGGTGAATCGGATTGGGGAAGCGGTTGAGGCGGGTTTACGGTTGCAGTACTTTTACCTTCCTTCTCATCAAATGCTTTATGAGCTTCTTTTGGAGCGTTTTGATGCTGGAGAGCCGATTGATTTAGTTATTTTGCACCAAGTTCTTTCGGATAAGGGGCTCTTGGATTCGATGGGTGGACCTTCGGCTCTGGTGGATTTGTCTAATGCGGCCAGTTCTGCCGCCCACTTTAAATTTTATCTCGATCTTATCCGCGATAAATTTGTTTTGCGAGCGGTGATTGAGAATGCGAATGCTGCCATTGAGCAGGCTTATGATAATCCGCCGGAAGTGTCTGGTTTCTTAGATTCGGTGGAGACTGATATTTTTGCGATTAAGGAAGACTTAGAAGTGAAAGGGGAGCCTACGATGAAGGAGCTCATCGGTGGAGTGTTAGATGTTTTCGAGCAATTGGCTTCGGGACAAAAAGGATTGGAAGGAATTCCGATGGGTTATCCGATGTTAGATGAGATGGCTAACGGGTTGAAGCCGGGAGAAATGATGATTATTGCGGCCCGTCCTTCGATGGGAAAGACCTCTTTCATGATGAATATTGTGGAGCATATCGCGATTGATCAGAAGAGGCCTTCTTTAGTCTTTTCTTGTGAGATGACTTCGCAGCAAATTGTGCAACGTCTCTTGTTTTCACGAGCACGTTTTGCGCTTTCGCAGATGAAGCCAGGTTTCAAGATCACGAAGGAAGAATTGAAACGAATTCAGAAGGCTTCGAATGAGTTGGCTGAGGCTCCACTTTTTATTGATGATACGCCTTCGTTACCGATCGGTGATTTGCGAGCGAAAGCAAGACGTCTGAAGCGAGAGTCTAATATTGAGCTTATTGCGGTGGATTACTTGCAGTTGATGCGTTCCAGCTCGAAACAAGCAAATGATAACCGGGAGCGGGAGATTGCTGAAATCTCTTCTGGGTTGAAGGCTTTAGCGAAGGAGTTGGGAATTCCCATTATTGTTTTGGCGCAGTTAAACCGAGGTCCGGAGCAACGGGGGGGGACTCCTCGGATGTCTGATCTTCGGGAATCGGGTTCCATTGAGCAAGATGCGGATATGGTGGGGCTTCTTTTTCGAAAAGAATATTATAATGATCCGACTAAGGAAGATGCGGAACAGGAACGAGAAGATAATCTCGGGGTGGCTCAATTGATTTTAGCAAAAAACCGAAATGGTCCGACAGGTGATATTCCTTTGAACTTTACGAAAGAATTGATGCGTTTCGAGCCGGGCGATCCTACTTACGAAGAGTGAGATTGATTTGTAAAGTTAGGATGTTCCTTTGTTCGAGTGAGAAGTGAGTGTCGTTTCTAGGAATTTAGGGTAGTTTTTGAAACAGTCTGTTAGTTCTTGCTGGGAAGCTCCTTCGCTTGCGAGGGAGGTCATGGAGACTCCGTCGAGTCCACAGGGAGTGATCGCTTGAAAAGGGGGGAGGCTTTGAGTTTGGAGGTTGAGTGCGAAGCCGTGGTAGGTGACCCATTTTTTTACCCCTACTCCGATTGAGGCGAGCTTGCGGTCTTCGACCCAGATCCCGGTGAGGCCTTTGCGTCGAGAGGCGGAGACATGGAGGTGGTGACAAAATTCGATGAGAGAGTCTTCGAGAAGTCTGAGATAGTGGTGGAGGTCTTTTCCGAGGGGGTGGAGATCGATGATGGGGTAGCCGACTAATTGGCCTGGACCGTGATAGGTGGCTTGCCCGCCTCGAGAAATTACGTGAACGGGGTGAGGGAGGAGGTTTGGATCTTGGAGAGAGGATTGGTTACGAGATCGGCCGATGGTGTAGACGGGGCGATGCTCTAGGAGTAGGAGGGTGTTGGGAATTTGTCCGGCTATTCTTTGAGCGAGAAGTTCTTGCTGTATGGTTAATCCTTCTTGGTAGGGAACGTTAATGCCGAGGTTGCGAACAGCGAGTTTCATGGCGAAGTTCGGTTAGACTTTTTTCCTTTCGAGGGCTTTTCCTTTAATTGGGTCGGAGGCATAAAAGTGAGCGAGTCCGATGGCGAGGGCGTCGGCGGCGTCGGTAGGAGGAGTTTCGGCGAGGCCGAGGAGAGCGCGAACCATGAAGGCGACTTGTTCTTTTTTCGCGGAGCCTTTACCGACAACAGCTTGTTTGACTTTGGTCGGTGCGTATTCGTAGATGGTGAGTCCGCGGTCGGCTGCGGCGATGAGGGTGGCGGCTCGAGCGGCACCCATGGAGATGGCGGTGCGGTGAGATTGGACGAAGATGATGCCTTCGACTGCTACTTCATCAGGTTGCCATTTTTCGATTTGATTCGCGATGCCGGTGCGAACGGCGGCGAGAGCTTGCGATTGTGGGAGGCGTTGAGGAATGGCAATGACGTCGTAGGTGAGGGCTTTTTGCGTTTGAGCATCGCCCTCAATGACTGCGAAGCCAGTGTTTCGAACGGCAGGGTCAATGGCCAGTACGCGCATGGCCTTACTTAGGGACGAATCTCCCAAACTTCACAGATCTGGTTGAGAGTGGCTTGTTCTTTTGAAAAGCGATTGGTTTCGCTGAGAAAGACGCCGCGGACGTTTTGGGTGCTTCTTTTGTCTAGGTTGACTCGAGAAGCGACTGAGGTAGCTCGGTCGGAAGAGAGTTTACGATTCGCTTCGGAGTTTCCAATCCTGGAGGCGTAGCCAACGACTAAGAGAAAGGCTTCCGGGTGGGTGCCGGCGAGGTCGTTTTGAATGATACTAATTTTTTCGTTAGTGAGCTGAGAGGCTCCGGTTGCGAAGTTGATGGAGCGAAGAGGGCGAGCGTTCAAGATGCGTTCGATGCGTTGGTATTCGCTTTCGAGTTGAGCTGGGCTCCGGTCGTCTAGGCGTTGCAGTTCGCGGAATAGTCGTTGAGCAGTTGCGGGAAGGGCGTCGGCGCTTTCTACGAAGAGGGTGGAGCGGTCAGCGAGGGTGCGGAGGCGTTGGTTCTCGGCACGGAGTTTGGCGTTTTCAGATTCGAGGTCGGTAAGGGCAGCGAGTCTGGCACGGAGTTCGTCGTTTTGACGGCGAAGTTCTTCTAGGGTTGAGGCGTCGGGGCGTTTGCGAAGTTCTTCGATTTGGCGTTGGGCGTTGTTGTAAAGAGTGCGTAAAGATTCGATTTCCTTGCGAAGAGTGAGTGCTTCGGAGGCTAGTTCGTTGAGTTCGAGATTTTTGCGTTGTAAGTCTTGCACTCGGCTGTTGAGGAATGCTTCACGGTCGCGGGCAGTTTGGAGAAGGGCTTCTTTCTCTTGGATCGTTTTTGCGAAGTTGCCAATCATGCCAGCGAGGGTATTGGCTTCGACTGAAATTTCTTCAGCAAGTTTGAGGGGGTCGACTCCATAGGTATTGGTGCCAGCGCCAAAGTTTTGTTGGTTGCCGCTTAGTTCTTTTGCGAGTTTGAGATCTTCAATTCGTTTTTGAAGGGCGGCGACTTCGGCTGCTTCGTTGGTGCTACCGAGGTTGTTTTGATTTGCATTAAATACTAGAAAGAGGAGGAGCAGGATTGCGGCTCCCATGATGAGTCCGACGATTAAGTTCTGATTAGAGGCTGGGGTGGCATTGCTATCGGATCGCGGTTGCTGGTAATTGGGTTCGTCGGACATCTTAAGCTTGGGTGTGTGGGGGGGTGGACTTAGCAGAAGCGGGGTCTCCCTGCAAGAAAGACTCCCAAACTCTCAAAACGTTCAAATTAGGGAGATTATCAATTCCTTAGAAGGAGAGGGGGGGTGAGTGAGATGGGGGTATTTTTTTGTTTGAGGGTGATTGTTTTTTTTAAGTTGTTTAAAGTAAACCGCTTAAGTTTTTTTTGAATGATTGTTGGGAGGAGAGTTTGTGGTGAGAAATCCGCGTTCTGAGAGGAGGTGGGACAGAGGGCGATCGTGTGGTTCGGATGGAAGGGAGGGTAAGAGTTGGGAGCCGAAACTGATGCCGATGGTGGGGGTGTCAGGAATTTGTTGTAGATAGCGGTCGTAATAGCCTTTGCCTTGACCGAGGCGATTGCCCTTTAAGTCGAAGGCGAGGCCGGGCACTAGGAGGAGATCGAGTTCTTTTGCTGAGACCGGGGGGTGGATTTGAGGGTTTGGTTCTAGAATGTTGAAGGCTCCTTTTTCTAGGGTGGTGGGATCGGTGACGAGGTGGAAGCTCATCATTTCCTCGTTTAGGACGAGAGGGTAGAGAAATTGTCGTTCAGGTAAAAGTGAAGAAAGCAGAGAGAGGTCTGGTTCGTGAGGTAAGGCGGAGAAGGTGGCAATGCGTAGTGCATTCGGAAAGTGAGCTTTAAGGGCTTCTGTTAGGATTTGGGTGAGAGAGGCTGATAAGTGCTGATGTTGTTTTTGGGGACAGCGAGCTAGGGTTTGACGGGCCAATTTTCGCAATTGGGCTTTCGATAAGGAGGGAGTAAAATCTTGAGTTGCCACTTGGCTGTTTAGGCAGGTTACTTCAGGATGTTTCCATGACCTTGAGGGTGGCGCAAGTTTTGTTGGCTTTTTTACTGATGTCAGTTGGGCTGGCTGAGAAGGAGTCGGAGGAAGGGCAAGTGGAGCAAATTCACTATCAGGGGCTGGAGGTTCGAAAGAGTATTTTTGGAGATTTTCGATGATGAGGAAGGAGCGGGAT
>CAZUEC010000018.1:0-13034 GCA_964618865.1 uncultured Roseibacillus sp.
GTATGGACAGTTGTTCGCACAGTAACGAGATCCAATACAACGATTGTAAGCCATCGCATTGAGCCCCTCTTCGGTATGAACAGTCGCATTCACCGGGCAAACCACTTCACAAGGAGCGGACTCACATTGCTGGCAAGCCACCGGCTGCGGAATCATCTCAGGATTATCTTCATCGCCTTCAGGAGTAGCGGCATAATAGCGATCCATCCGAATCCAGTGCATTTCCCGCCCCTTCGCAACCTGCTCTTTTCCGACCACTGGAATGTTGTTCTCTGCCTGACAAGCAACGAGACATGAATTACATCCCGTGCAAACATTAAGATCAATTGCCATGGCCCACTGATGAATTTCATCAGAAATCAACGGCTTCCCTTCAGTGTCGTTGGTCTTATAAATGGAAACATTAGGCGGCATGTGCGAATCCATGCCTTGCTTGCTCACCTTCTTAAGCTGAGTATCAAAACTCTTACTCCCGTGCCCATGAGTTTCAACATCTGCAGTTGAAATTTCGCGAGCTAAGGCACGACCATACATCGCATGGTGCTCCTGAGTGCGAGCTACCGGATAGACACTCGAATTCACTCCGATCTTAGCACCGGAAGAATGCCATTGCGTCGCTAAAGTCCGCAAAGGGTAAACGTTAAAGCCAGTATTCAAACCGACATCACTGACGGTAGGCTTCGCAGAATCAAATTTGATCGCGCCACTACGACCATCGTCCGCCGCTTGACCGTAACCAACAGGCAAAACAATCGTATTTTCGGCAAGACCAAAGGCAACCAAAACCGGAATCTTAAGAGACTGACCACCAATTGTAATCTCACGCATCGGCGCCCGCGCTTTCTCCCCTTCACCAATTTCAGGGCGAGGAGCATTTTTCACCTCAACTCCGATAATCTTATTAACAGGTTCAAGCGCCTCCAACTTCTCCGAAATACCTAGCGACTTGGCTGTCTTAGGCGAAACATAAGCCACGTTATCCCAAGTCAATTTAGACACTGGGTCTGGAGCCTCTTGCAACCAAGAGTTGTCGATGAAACGACCGTCCCAAACCGAAGCATCAGCCGCAAAAATCACATCTAACGCATCTTGAGCAGGAGCTGCGGCAGTAAGAGCCTCTCCAGGATTAGCGGAAATCGAAGGAGTGGCCGCCTCAGGATAACTCACATCCACATAACCATCTTGCATGGCCTTCGCCCAAGCTCCTTTATCCTTCCCAACAGTAGCTTCGAAAGTCTTACGGATTGCATCGTAGCCAGAGGCCGGCGTCTTTTCATCGCCAAGCTTAAGAACCCCATCCGTCAACAAAGCACCTAGAAGCTCCAACTCTCCCACTCCATCATAGAGAGGTAAAATAAGCGGCTGCATCAAAAGATGAGCCCCATCCCGAGTCTTCGCATCGCCCCAACTTTCCAAGTAATGAGCAGCAGGAATATGCCAAGTCGTAGCATAAGAGGTCGCATTGTTACGCAATCCCCAGTGGATTGAAGTTTTCACCTCCCTGAGGAGCGCAGAAAAATCAAAATCCGCCGGCGCATCGTAAACAGGATCACCAGGATTCAGCAGCAATAGAGTCTCGATGGAACCACCTTCCACGTCTTTCGCTAACTGCTCCAAGCCCGCAATTTCCTTCACCCCCGTTTGCTTGAGAGCCGCAGGCTTACCTTTTCCAAAATTTCCAAGCGCAATGTTGATGGCAGCAACAACCTCATGCAATTCCTTGCCATGACGACTACCCGCAAGCACCACCGACTTACCCTTATGGGCTTCTAAATCTTTAACACAAGCTTCTACCCACTTAGCCTCCTCCGCAGAAAGCTTCGCTTCCCCACTGACCTTCGCTTCAACTTTATTCGCAACCGCAGTAGCAATCCTTAAAATCTGGCTGGGCGCAATACGCAGACGGTGATCAGCAACACCCCCTGTCAGCGAATAAGCCGCCTCCACTTGATAAAGACGGTTCATTTTCTCCGCCTGAAAGGAATGCGCGTAGAGCTCATCCTTATCATGCGAACCACCCTGACGGCGGTCGAAAAAGCCCTTCACTGGGCCAACTTGATCCAACTCAGTAAAGTCGCAATCAAAAGAAAGAATGCGGTCTGCCTTCTCAAAATCCACGGCCATTTGCACACCTGCTCCAAGCACTTCCTGTGCGGCAGTGTTTTCGAGAGCTTCGTAACGGTAAATTTTCGCCGCAGGATACTCTTTCTGAATTTCTGCTACGAGACGATTTCGCGTCGGACTATCATCCTGACCAAAAACAATCCCCAATTTCCCCCGCTGAGCCGCAAGCCCTTTCAGAGCAACATCCAATTCCTCGCGAGTCGACTTCTCTCCATTATGGAGAACAGCCTGCGAACGATTTGGATCATAGAGATTAAGAATAGACGCCTGCGTAAACGCATCAGTTCCACTCACCCCCGAAACCAAAGTGTTAGGCTCTAACTTTGTAGGACGTCCTTCGAAAGTAGTTACCACCAAAGGCACCGCCCCTCCGGAACGAGGCATACTGGTCGCATAGTAAAGAGCTTTCCCCGGAATCACCCACTCAGGCGCCTGAGTATAAGGCATAATGTAAGTCTCAGGACGGCGACAAGAAGCCAATCCCAAACCAGCTAACGCGGAAGAAGCCCCCATTAACTTGACGAAATTGCGACGCGACAGCTCACGCTCCTCTTCAGTCAATTCTCCGTTTTTTTCCGGAAATTCGCGATGCAGCCAATCTTCAAACAAAGGACTCCCGTCCAATTCAGCAGCACTACGCCAGACTTTGGTGCCTGCTTCTTCTGCCGGCACATCAGGATGGTTCCAAACTCGTTTACTCATCTTTTGGCGAAAATTCTGATTAGCGGTGACAGGTCGAACAACTTTCCTTCGGCTTCACCTTCCAGTGAGCCTGCAAAAACTTCCCAAACTCATTCTGAGTCTCAATGGGATTTCCTTCATCATCCTGAATCGGATTAGCCTTCAAGTAATCTTCAACATTATAGTCGAGATTGGTCACCTCCTCGATTGGACGCAAATGCTTCTCTGGAGCACGGTGACAATCCAAACACCACCCCATCGAAAGCTCCTGATCGTGATGCACCACCTTCATCTCGTGAACATCGCCGTGACAACTCTGACAAGAAACACCGCGATTCACGTGAGCAGAGTGATTAAAGTAAACGTAATCTGGTGACTTATGAACCCGCACCCACTGCAATGGCTGCTTGGGAGCATCAGGAATCTCCGTCCCCGTCTCCTGATCAAAGCCCATCGCCGCATAAAGGGGAGAAAGCTTAGCACTCTTAGACTTCACCTTGTTGGGTCCATGGCAATTCCAACACACATTTGCCGAAGGCACGTTGGCTTGAGAACCATGCTCAACAAAGCTATGACAGTAACGACAATCCATCCCCAACTGACTGACGTGAATCTCATGACTATAAGGAATGGGCTGCGTTGGCTGATAGCCAACTCGCAGAGATTGCGGGGTCACATAGACCGCAAACACGAAAGTAATTCCAAACACGATTGAGCCGAGGCAAATCGCGATTTTGAACGGTGTGAAATTGGACCAACGAGGAAAGAAATTCGCCATGGGCGGAGTGAGGTTACGAGCTTGTGAAATTTTTCACAAGCTCAGTTTGTGAAATTTTTCACAAAGTCTGTGACAACTCGAAAGCGGATGCAGTCGTGCTGTTTGAGGGATGCGGTCTAACCTCCAAATCTGACTTCGTGCAACTTCATTTTTAAAAAAGAGCGTCAAAGTTGTTCATCAACACTAATGAGACACTTCCACACCCCCTATTTGACTACATCATCCCCAACTTCATCTTCCCCTCTTCCGAAATCATATCCTGATTCCAAGCAGGCTCCCAAACCACCTCCACCTCTGCTTCTTCGATATTATCAAGAGTCATGATCCGTGCCTGAGCATCCGCCGCAATCACTGGCCCCATCCCACATCCTGGCGCAGTCAGAGTCATCTTAACATGCACCTTCACGGCCTCAGAATCGCTCTCGTCGATCGCACAGTCATAAATTAAGCCCAGATTCACAATATCGACCGGAATCTCAGGATCGTAAACCTGCTTCATCTGATGCCACACCTGATCTTCGAGAGAAGCATCAAGCATAGCCTTGTCCTCCATAGCCTTCTCTTGCTGCGCCTCGCGATCAACCCCCAACGCATCGGTATCATCACTCGAAATCCGAGCCAAACCCGCAGAAGTCGCAACCGTATACGTTCCTCCTAGCGTTTGCGTAATCACCACCGGTGTCCCAGCAGGCAAAGTGATACTATCACCGGAAGGAATCTGAATAGCAGTAACCTCACGCGACAGAGCAATTTCTTCATTCATATGCGGACATTGCCGCGAGATTTCCTTGAGAGCAACTTTTTATCCCCTCACCATGCCAAGCTTTCTCAACGCCGTCCACGCCTCTCATCGATTTTGCCATCCCCATCGCGATCCTCCCCATAAGGCACCCCTCCTTCGAAATAAATCCCCTGACGCCGTCCCTCAGAAACATGCTCGCGGTAACTCTTCCGCTCTTCAGTCGCAGCGAATACCCCATTTGCCTCAATGAGCGCCTCCTTCAACTCTTTCCCCCCTACGGAAAGAGATAACTCAGCCACCACCTTCCCACTCATTCCAAACCGATCCGCTTGCACAATCAAAAAACCAGCCTCCTCCTTCTCCCCCACAACAAGCTCCTGCCAGTCCTCTTCTTTTCTCACAAAATCATGATGAAAACGCCCCATCAACTCACGATCGTTAAACAACTTACGAAGAACACCTTCTGACTCCTCCTCCTTTTCATCCCCCACCGTCAAAATCAATAAACGCTGATCTCCCGACGCGACATTGAGCGCCTGCCGAATCGTGTGAAAATCCTGTAAACCAGCCTCAGAACCCTCCCCTTTTGTAAGATACTCACTCGAAATCTCATTCAACACCGCCACAACCCGCTCAACATCATCTCCCCCCCCTCTTCGACGCCCAAAGAGCACATTCGGACTCCGCCCACTTCTCGACAAACGCTTTTTTCCATCAGGCGCCAGAATACAAAAAGCAGTGTTTGCAAACGCTCCCCGTAGAAAACTTCGCACCAAATCTTGATGCTCCTTCGACTCATAGGAATCTAATCGCACACAAACAAAATCCCGAGTGGTCGCAATAAACTCTTCCTGCGAGAACAAACTGTTCTGCGTGCGCGTATAACCCGGTCAAAAAACCCCCGAAACCCCATTGCAAGTGGTCGCTGCCGACATAAAAAAAATCGGTCGATTGGATCGCTTCGCTTCCACTAGCGCAGTCTCCCAAGTACTATACCACACAATCCCAGACGCTCCCACCGCTTGCGGAGACCCCCCAATCTCCATCGGTCGCACTCCCTTCTGACCAAAAACAAAGCATGCCGTAGCAAAAAAGAACGCCCCAATTGTTTTCATCTTAAAATTCAACCGCGCTCACCACCAAGAGTCGCACAAAGTTTCCACCCGAATGCTCCCCAACTGCCCCGCTCCTTCAAAAGGGTTCTTTCCCAATCCCCTAAAACATAGTTCAACAACATCACGACTAATGAAAGCACCCCTGACAATTTGTGTCGCCCTCCTTGCTCACCCACTCTTTGCAGACGAGCACGGCGAACCTCTCGTGCGCTCCCCGTTTCAAAAAGGCGAAGACACTCTCGCCACCAATGATTGGTGGAATCGAAAACCATCCAACATTATCGACCTCAAAGTCCCTCGCGATGAAACCATCGCCTTTGGCATCTACACCACTCACCAAGGAGTTCTCAAACTCACCGCTCAACTCTACCCCCTCTACCCAAAAGAAACCCGTACCGTCCGCCTCGAAGTTCAACACCACACCGAATGGATCGAAATCGCCCAACAAAAAATAAATGACCTCGGCTGGTCCACCTCCTTTCGAATCGAAAATTGGGACATGACCCAAAACAAAAAATACCGCCTCCGCCACGGCGAAAAAGCCACCTTCGAAGGACTCATTCGCAAAAACCCCATTGCTAAAAATGAAATCACCCTCGCCGCCCTCTCTTGCAACTCTAACAAAGACCGTGGCCTGCGCCAAGAATACACCCGTAACATCAACGCCCAAGACCCCGACCTCATCTTCTTCGCCGGCGACCAATCCTACGATCACAAGCAACACACTGCCGCTTGGCTCAAATTCGGCCTAGCCTTTAAAGAACTCTTCCGCAACCGCCCTTGCATCACCATTCCCGATGATCATGATATCGGACAAGGAAATCTCTGGGGAGAAAACGGCAAACAATCCCTCCGTTCCACTGGCAATGACGGCGGTTACTTTTTCCACTCTGAATACATCAAAATGGTCGAACGACAGCAATGCAGTCACCTTCCCGACCCCTATGACCCCACTCCCATCGAACAAGGCATTGGAGTCTATTACACCAACCTCATCCTAGGCGGAATAGACTTCGCCATCCTTGAAGACCGAAAATTCAAAACCGGACCCGCCGGCCGTCATCCCATGAAAGGCCCGCGCCCCGACCACATCCGTGACCCCGAATACGATCCCAACATCGTAGATGTCCCTGGACTCAAACTCCTCGGAGAACGCCAACTTTTCTTTCTCGAAGAATGGGCGAACAACACCAAAGACATATCCATGAAAGCAGTTCTCTCCCAAACCGGATTTTGCGGAGGCGCCCACATTCACGGCCAGCTCACCAATCGCCTCCACGCCGACATGGACTCCAACGGCTGGCCTCAAACTGGACGCAACAACGCCCTCCGTCTCATCCAGAAAGCAAACGCCGTTCACATCGCCGGCGACCAGCACCTCGCCACCCTCATCCAACATGGCATTGATGATTATCGCGATGGCCCATGGGCCTTCGTCGTCCCCGCCATCGTCAACAGCTATTACGGTCGTTGGTGGTGGCCCGAAGACGAAAAACCAGGAAAAAACACCCCCCCGAACAACCCACTTCCTTGGGTCGGAGATTACCAAGATGGATTCGCCAACAAAATCACCATGCATGCTTACGCTAACCCCGAAGGCCACCGCTCCCAAAAAAACAAACAAGGACGCGCTGATGGCTGGGGGCTCATTCGTTTCGAAAAAAACAAAAAAAAAATCACCTTCGAATGCTGGCCCCGCTTCACCGACATCACAAAACCGAACGCAGCCCAATTCCCTGGCTGGCCCAAAACAATCTCCCTAAACTAAAACTTCAAACGCTTTGAGCACCCATCTTTCCAACGCCCGCGAAGTCATTCGCGCGGAAATCGAAGCCCTTCAAGCCTTCGAAGCCCGCCTAGACTCCACCTTCGAAACAGCCGTCACCGATCTTCTTGACACCCTCCAAAACGATCAAAAAATCGTCCTCGTTGGCATCGGAAAATCCGGAAACATCGCACACAAAATTGCCGCCACCCTCACCTCCACCGGCTCTCCGGCAGTCGTCCTTCACTCCCAAAACGCCCTCCATGGTGACCTCGGACTTCTTGCAGAAGGAGACGCCGTCCTCGCCCTTTCCTACTCCGGCGAAACTGCCGAACTCCTCACTCTCCTTCCCTACCTCAAACGCCGTTCCTCCACCCTCATCGCATTTACCGGCAAACCTCAATCCACTCTCGGCCAACACAGCAACCACATCATCGACACCTCAGTCCCTCGCGAAGCTTGCCCCCTTGACCTTGCCCCCACCTCCTCTTCCACCACCATGCTAGTAGCTGGCGACGCCCTCGCCATGACCCTCATGAGCGCTCAAGGATTCACCCCCGATGATTTCGCTCAATTCCACCCCGGCGGCTCACTAGGGAGAGCCCTCCTCACCACTGTCGGCGAAATCATGCGCACCGGCGAACGCCTCGCCTCAGTCTCTCCTGACCACACCGTCTTCGAAACCCTAACCGCCATGACGCGGGCCAAATCAGGAGCAGCCATCATTCAAAATCCCGATCAATCTCTAGCAGGAATCTTCACCCATGGTGACTTCGCTCGCTCCTTTCAAAACAACCCTGAAGTCGGCTCTCAAGCAGTTTCTCAACTCATGACCGCCAACCCCATCACCATCTCATCCCAAGCCCTCGCCGCAGAAGCAGTCCGCATCGTAAGCGAACGAAACATCGACGACCTCATCGTCCTCGACCCCCATACTGGCAACATCCTCGGCCTCGTCGATTCCCAAGACCTTGCCAGCCTCAAACTCACCTAAAAAAAGCAATTCTCCTACTTAGCCTCTCCAGTCTTACCAAGACTCTCCCGAAGCAACGGAAGAGTCATCACAGTCGAAATCGTCATCAAGCTTGCCCCCAAAACCCCCACCACTTGAGGAGAAAAAGCCGCCGCCACCGTAAAACTCAAAAACGGAGCAGCCGTCCCTCTACATCCAGTAAGGAAAGTATGCACACTCATATACTCCGCCACGTGCTCTGCCTTCGCAAACTTCGTCACCCAAAGACTCCAAGCCACATTGCCCCCCGCTTTGCCAACTCCATGCAGCGCGAGACCAAGATACAGAGTCCACACTTCTCCTCCTAAAAAAAACACCAACACTGCCACCACAAAGAAAACATTGATGACAGTACGAACGATGAAAAAATTGATCCGATCAAAAATCAATCCCCACAAAAAAACCGTCACCAAAAAACAAACCTCAGGCGTAGTCGTCGTAATGAGACTCACTTGATCCGCCTTTAAACCATAGCCATAGGAAGGGTTGGCAACGAACTCCACAAAAATCCCAAAACAAATCAAATTACCAAAACCCAACACCATCCACGCAATCAAAATCATGCGAAACTGACGATCTCGCTTCACATGGCCAAAAGCATCAAAAAGCCGAACCCCTACCGTCTTTCGCAAAGTAATCGGAGCCATCAAACGCACACATCCCGCCATCATCAAACAAGAAACCGCATACCCTCCCAACATCATCGGAAAATCACCAGGATGATTGCGAAGCCAAAAACCAAAACCCAACGCAGTCAAAACCGCCGCTAGTTTACGCACAATCCCCGTCACCGCAAAAAGGCGCCCTCGATTAGCAGTAGGATAATGCTTTCGATAAATTTGAGAATAAAGAGGCAAAGAAAGACTCAACCCCATCTGAGCTACCGACAACCCTATCAAATAAAGAAACAAGCTCTCAGGGTTCAAAGAAGCTACTAAAAACCCCATAGCGGCAAAAACAGAAATAACAGCAATCGCCGTATTGATACTGCACCCCAAACGCCTCACAAATTGCACAATAAAGAGACTAAGCAAAAGCCCCATACTACCAGAGGAAACCAACACCGCCTTCTCCGTCTGACTCGCCCCGAAAACAGAAACAGCTAAAAAAACAGCAAAAGTCGTCCCCACCGTTTCGATCACCCCCGCAGGTATCGAACGCAATAACTCCAAACGAAAAGTACGACGATTCCAATCACTCTCCCCTTGTGGTTCCGATTTAAGATACTGGGAATATTGTTCGGCCACAAGACGGTTCTAACTCTTTGCACGATGCAACACCAAGCTCCAGTCACATAGAATTGTCACCATCAGCGCAGCCACACCAACATGAAGCACCTGCACAACAGCAAAAACCCCGACTTGAGCCAAAACCAACCCCATCACCATCATCCCCATAACAAGACCGCACATCACCTTCGCTCTTGTTTCAAAAATCCCCATCACTTTTGCCTTCCAAGCAATCACCCCCATCAGCAAAACAATCAGCCAAGAAAAACTTCGATGCACCAAGTAGATTAAGCTCTGTTCCAACTCCCAAATCCAACCCTCTCGCGCTTCCCCCGCATGAGATTTCGCCAACTCATCCGTCATCTCCCTCACCTGAGAGCCCATAATCCCCTCAACCATCACCAGTGCCAACAGCCCCCAAACCCATGGAGCCAATTCCTTGCCAACCTCAAAAAATGAACCCTCACTAAATTCCCGACGGCAATAAACCAAAATAAAAATAAGCAACATCGCCAAAGCCAGATGCAACGAAATAATGCCAGGCCTCAAACCCGAATAAACCACCCACGCCCCCAAGATCGCATTGCTCAACACAATCAAAAGAGAAACACCCGACAACAGCATCATCTTCCCACGACTCGCTCCCGCCGGTAAAAAGAAAGAAACGCCCACCATCCCCAACGCAAAAAACCCCACCGGCAAACTCACTAAACGATTGATAAACTCAGTCCAAGTATGCACCGGGTTAAAACTCTGCAAAATTCGTTCCGGAGTGACCGACTCTGGATCTCGCCCAAGTTGTTTCGCTTTTTTCTCGAATCGCTGATAATTAATCTGATCCAAATCCACCTGCTCAACCTTCCAAGGAGGAACAAGCTGACCCCAACACTTCGGCCAATCTGGACAACCCAACCCCGCACCCGTAGCACGGACAATCGCCCCCACAAAAACAAGGAGAACTACAAAAACCAAGACTCCCGTCACCATCTTGCGAAACCACTTTTCCCCCTTCGTCATTCTCCGGCACTGTAACCTCTCCGACTCATCCGTCTAGTCGAGAGCGACACTTCTTTACGCCTCTTAACTCTCCGCCGGAGTCTTCGAAACTTGGCTATCTGCCTCTTGGACTGCCTCCTTCAATTCCTCCACCCGCTCTTTGATTCGAGTCCGCTCCTCTTTACTCATCGCCACTGCCACCCATCGAAAATCTTCACTATTTAACAGCGCAACCTTAAGCACCATCGTCAACGGCACCGAGAGCAACATTCCCACCGGCCCCCAAAGCCACCCCCAAAACACCACCGAAAGAATCACCACCAAAGTCGACAATCCAAAACGGCTCCCCATCAACATCGGCTCCACGAAGTTACCCAGAAAAACATTAATCGCAATGTACCCAGTCGCCACCGCTAAAGAATGAGGTCCTCCATTCAAAAGCAAAGCCAGAATAATAGGAGGCACCCCCGCAATGACCGAACCAATGACCGGAATAAAATTGAGGAAAAAAGCCAAAATCCCCCAAAGAATAAAGAAATCCAAATCTGCCACCCAACAAAGAAAACCCGCTAAAAAACCAGTGATCAAACTCACCAAAGTCTTCATTCCAAGAAAACGTTGCACATCCCGAGTCGCACTAAAAATCCGCTCAAAATCCGGCCCCTTAGCCTCACAAATCGCCGTTAAACGTCGACCGTACATGCGAGATTCACTAAGCATGAAAATCGTCATCAACATCACGAAAAACGAAGTCCCAAAAAAAGAAGCCACCCGACCAACAACCCCAGTCCCTAAACTCCAAACTTGCTCAAAATCAATTTGATCTAACTGATCAAGAGCCTTCGTTCGGAAATAGTTATCCACGGTCTCCCGCGCATTGCCAATCTTCCGATTCTCTAACTGCTCAACAATGAAAAGAGAGACATCGCCAATCTTCCGCTCCATCAAAGTCTTGTATGAATACGGATCATTGTAGCCCGTCCCCGCCCACTTATCACTAAAGTCTCCAATGAGAACAATTGCCACCACCACCACTCCTGCCAAAAATGCAAAATCAACCAGCACTGTTAGCAAAACCGCCAACCAACGAGGGACCCGATGCTCACGGAGCCAATTCGTAATCGGGAACGAAACCGTCGCGATAAAAAAGGCCAACAAAATCGGGACAAATAGTCCCGCCGCAGCCTTCAAACCAGCGATTAACACCACAGCAGCCGCAGCCAAGAGAACGAATCTCAACCCTCCGCTTCCTTCTCTATGGCTACTTTTTGTTAACATGAGTTCCTCTCACACACATTTTACCCTAAAATTGACTATTAAACCAACGACTTCGCTAAGGAATTTTATTTCGAATACGAAAACCACCCTTAATGATACCCTCACAGACCGCTAGCGGCCTTATCGGATTCATGAAAATTGCTCGTCTCCCCAACGGTTCTCCTGAAATTTTTCGGACTTTACAAGGTGAAGGCCCCTCAACCGGATGCCCAGCCGTCTTCTTACGCCTCTCCCTTTGCAATCTCCATTGCATCTGGTGCGACACCCCTTTTACCTGGAATTGGGAAACCACCCCCTGGGAGCACCAAGATCTCAAAAAATTCACCCAAGCAGAGCAAATCCTCTCCCTCGATACTCAGACCATCGCACAAGCACTTATCGAACAAGCACAACCCGGTGACCGACTCGTCCTCACTGGTGGTGAACCACTCCTCCAACAAAAAGAACTCACCACCCTCCTCCCTAAAATTGCGAAAACCTTTTCCGAAATCGAAATCGAAACCAATGGCACTCAAAAACCATCCCAAGCACTCGACCATCTTCTTACCCAATACAACGTCTCCCCCAAACTCAAAAACTCCGCCAACTCAGAATCACTCCGTCTTTGTGCAGACGCCTTATCTTTCTTCTCCTCCTCAAAGAAAGCCTATTTCAAATTCGTAATTCAAAACGAAAACGACCTCACCGAAGTCCTCAACCTCGCTCAAGAATTCAAGATTTCCTCCCCTAGAATTCTCCTCATGCCAGAAGGCCGCACCTCAGAAGAGCTCGCTCAAAACCGCGCCTGGATCGCCCAAGCTTGCCTTCAACATTGCTTCCGAATGACTGATCGCCTTCACGTTCAACTCTGGGGAGATGCACGAGGGCGATAACTCCTTCTCAACAATTCCCTGTAACACTAGCGCGAAACCCTCTCCCCTCTGACAGACTCCCTGCTTTCTTCCTCAGTCCAACTTTTGCAAAACTAGCACGTAGCTCATCCTCATGCCCTATCTCCACGTTCAAACCAACGTCAATCCCACCGAAGCAGAACGCTCAGCCTTCCTCGAAGCCGCAACCGAAGTCGTCGCCAAAGAATTAGGTAAAAACAGAGCTTACGTCATGGCCTGTATCGAAACTGGACTCTCCCTCAACTTCAATAGCTCCGAACTCCCTGCCGCCTTCATGGAACTCAAAGTCCTAGGCTTGAATGCCTCCAAAAACAAATCTCTCGCCACCCTCCTCTCCGACCTCGCTCGCGTACATTTACATATCTCTGAGGATCGCTGCTTCAGTCGCTTTGCCGACACCCCCCGAGGCCATTGGGGTCTTGGC